>NZ_JBFPJR010000011.1:0-117958 GCF_040838215.1 Nocardioides eburneus
ATCCGGACGGCGGCCCCTCGTGCGTGTTCTGCGGCAGCCCGGGTCAGTTCTGGTCGGCCTTGTCGGCCCCGCGCCGCCAGCGGATGCCGGCTTCGAGGAACCCGTCGATCTCGCCGTCGAAGACCGCGCTCGGGTTGCCGGTCTCGAAGCCGGTGCGGAGGTCCTTGACGATCTGGTAGGGGTTGAGCACGTAGTTGCGCATCTGGTCGCCCCAGCTGGCGGCGACGTCGCCCTTGAGGTCGCGCAGGTGCGCCTCCTCCTCGGCCTTCTTCAGGGCAAGGAGCTTCGCCTTGAGGACGATCATCGCGGCCGCCTTGTTCTGCAGTTGCGACTTCTCGTTCTGGCAGGAGACGACGGTGCCGGTCGGGAGGTGGGTCAGCCGGACCGCGGAGTCGGTGGTGTTGACCGACTGGCCGCCCGGACCGGACGAGCGGTAGACGTCGACCTTGATGTCGTTCTCGTCGATCTCGATCTCGTCGGTCTGCTCCAGGACGGGCACGACCTCGACGGCGGCGAACGACGTCTGCCGGCGGCCCTGGTTGTCGAACGGGCTGATCCGGACGAGACGGTGGGTGCCGGCCTCCACGGAGAGGGTGCCGTAGGCGTAGGGCGCATGCACGGCGAAGGTCGCGCTCTTGAGACCGGCCTCCTCGGCGTAGGAGGTGTCGAAGACCTCGACGGGGTACTTGTTGCGCTCGGCCCAGCGGACATACATCCGCATGAGCATCTCGGCGAAGTCGGCGGCGTCGACACCACCCGCGCCGGCGCGGATCGTCACCAGAGCCTCGCGGGCGTCGTACTCCCCCGAGAGCAGGGTGCGGACCTCGAGGGCCTCGACCGCCTTCTTCACCCGACCGAGCTCGGTCTCCGCCTCGGCGAGCGAGTCGGCGTCGCCCTCCTCCTGGCCGAGCTCGACGAGGACGCCGAGGTCCTCGACGCGGCTGCTGAGCTGCTCGAAGCGCTCCAGCTCGCCCTGCAGCAGCGAGAGCCGGCCGGTGACCTTCTGCGCGTTGGCCTGGTCGTCCCAGAGGTCGGGGGCGGCCACCTGCTCCTGGAGATCGGCGATCTCCGCCTTCATGGCATCCAGGTCGAGCACCTGCTCGATGGTGTGCAGCGTCGCCTGGAGCTGCTTGATCTCGGTGTCGAAGTCGGGGCCTGCCACGAGGACCAAGACTACGCGACAGGTGGGCGGGCAGCGGATTCGTCAGTACCCGGTTCGTTGGGGCCGGTTCGCCGGCGCCGGTTCGTCAGTGGCGGCCGAGCACCTGCGAGACGTACCAGACGCCGCGGGAGTCGCGACGAGCGGCGATGCCGACGTAGCCGAACCGCTTGTCGAGGATGTTGTGCCGGTGGGGCGCGGAGTGCATCCACCCCTTGTTGACCACCGCCCAGCCGGTCGTGAAGCCGTAGGCGACGTTCTCGCCCGCGACGGTGAGGCCGCAGTCGCGCAGGACGGGCTGGAGCGCCTGGTGGAACATGCGGTGCTGGTTGGCCATCCGCTGCGCCTGGCGCGCGGCGTGCTTGCGCAGGCAGGCGCCGACCTTGAGCGTGCGCAGGTGGTGGGCGTGGCGGTGGACGTTGGTGGAGTGGACCGCCTGCTGGGCATAGCGGCTCGCCGTCACGGCCTGCGCCTGGCCGGGCACGAGCAGGACGGCGAACGTCACGATCGCCACGGCGATCACAGTGGTCAGTCGTTTCACAGGAGCCTCCCGAGCGGTGGGGTCTCGGACATCAGCCCGTACCCACATCGAGGGCGACCGACGCGGTGCCGGTCGCGCCCACCCGCGGGTGGCTGGGTGAGCCCGGGACGGTGAGCGGCAGGTCGACGGGCGTCGAGAGCCGGACCTCGACCGTACGACGCCGGGCGTCGACGCGCACGGACTCGACTCTCAGCCCGGGATAGCGCCCGTAGGCGCCGGTCGACCGCAGGTAGGCGTGGACCGCACCGCTCACGGTCGCCCGGGTCAGCCGCAGCCGCCGGCCGGAGATGCCGCCGGCGTACGCCTCACCGCCCTCGGCCCCCAGGTCGGCGCCGCGCAGCGCAGCACCGTCGGCGAGCGAGTCGAGGCTCTGCCGGCGCAGGTAGGCGGCGCTGCTGTCGACGACGACGGCCACCAGGATCAGCAGGACGAGGACGAAGCCGACGACCAGAGGCAGCGACGACCCGCGCTCGGTGCGACGGCCTGGGGCGTCAGTGCTGCGCATCGCGGATCTCGTGGTACTGCCCCACGGGGACGGTGTGGGACGCGTCGAGGTGGACGCTGGGCGCTCCGCCGCCGAGGATCGCGGGCAGCACCGGCAGCCTCACCCGCCCCGTGACGCGGACGGTGACGACGGAGGTGCCGTTGTGACACTGCCGGGGGTAGGGCGTGCAGCTGACCTCGACCCGCAGACCGCTCACATCGGCGCCCTGGTCCGACACGGCCTGCCGAGCCGCAGCCTCGGCGCGTGACCTCCCCAGGCCGTCGGAGTCGGCCAGCACGTAGGCACGTCCGGCGGCCCGCGCCGCTCCACTCACGGCGAACGCCGAGCGTTGGACGTCGAAGATCGAGAGGACGATCCAGCCCAACGGGATGATCAGCAGCAGTCCCGCCCAGGTCAGCTCGATCAGCCCGCTCCCCCGCTCACCCCTGTGTCGGGCCTCGGCCCTGAGCACGGTCACGGCTGCTCCTGCACCGCATGCCCGCGGACGGTGAACGAGACCGCCGGACCAGCCAGCCCCAACGCCGGGACCTTCGCCCTGATGGTCACCTCGACCGCAGGCGCGCCGTCGATCCGGGTGGAGCGTGCGCTGACGCCGCGGGCGTAGCGGTGAGACAGCACGCCGCGGATCTGGTCCTGGGCGCGCAGCGCTCCGTCGCCGGGCCGGTGGCCGAGCGTCGCGCCGTAGCGCGCCCCTTCCGAGGCGGCCGAGGCGAGCGTGTTGCGGACGTAGAGCACGAGGGCCAGCTGGACGACCGCGAGCACGACGGGCACGAGCACGAGGGTGACGAGGACGAAGTCGACGACCGCGCTGCCGCGATCGGGACGACGGCGCACTACCTCACCTTGTCGAGCGCGCTCTGGAGCATCTCGCTGAGCTGTGGCTTCGCGATCGCGACCAGCGCGGCGCACAGGCCCGCCGTCATCACGGTCACCATGACCCAGCCGGGCACGTCGCCGCGGTCGTCGCGGTCGCGGGCGCCGAGACGCGACAGCCCGAGCGCCAGCGTCACCTGGAATCGGACGTGGAGGCCGAGCAGGAGGAGGAACGGATTCATGACGCGGTCCTTTCCGAGAACCAGGACGGATCAGTTCGCACTGAGATGGAGGCCGATGACGCCCGGCCAGAGCGCGAAGACCACGACGACCGGCAGGACGAGGAAGACAATGGGCAGCATCATCAGGACCTCTTTGCGCGCCGCGGTCTCGATGAGCTCGCGGCGACCGGCCTCACGGACGTCACCCGCCTGGGCGTGGAGCACGTCGGACAGCGGCGTGCCGCGCTCCACGGCGACGGCGACCCCCGAGGCGAATCGAGCGACGGCGGGGATCCCGGTCCGGGCGGCGAGCGCGTCGAAGGCCTCCTGCACGGGCTGGCCGGTCCGCACGTCGGCCAGCACGTGGGCGAGCTCACGGCTCAACTCACCCGCGCTGCGGCGTACGACGCGGTCCAGGGCGGGCACCGGTCCCTCACCCGCTGCCACGGCGAGCGACAGCAGCTCCGCGACGGTCGGGAACTCGGCCAGCATCTGGCGTTCGCGGGCGCGAACCTGGCTCGTGAGCCGGGAGTCACGGCAGATCACGCCGAGCGCGAAGCCGACGCCACACAGGACCAGGGACGCCACGGGGCTGCCGCGCCCGCGCAGCTGGGCGAGCAGACCGTACGCCGCAGCGATCCCGAACCCAGCCAGGCCCCACAGCACCTGCTCGACGCGGAAGTCACGCACGCTCCGGTCGAGCCCGGCACGCTGCAGGCGCTGCTCGACCGACCTCGCGCCGCCGAGCACGCGTTCCACCGCGTCGGCCGCCGCGTGGAGCAGCGGGCCGAAGACTCCGGCCACCACGCCCCGCTGACGAACGGGGACGGACCGTTCACCCAGCGAGAGGTCGCGGAGATAGGGCAGGACACGCTCGGACAGCCTCGGTCGACGGATAGCGCGCACCCGCGCGGCCACGATCAGGATCCCGGCGGCGAGCAGGCCACCGAGCAGGGCACCCCATAGCGCGAACGTCACGAGGCCTCCTGGCGGACCGGCGCACTGTGCCGCGCCTCGGCAAGCATCGGCGTGGTGAGGATCCGTCGCTCCGTGGGCAGGCGACCGATCCGCATCATGATGCGGTAGGCGACCACACAGACCACGGCTCCGACGAGCAGCACGACCGTGCCACCCGGCGATGCATAGCGTCGGATCACCTGCGGCTGGAAGCACAGGAAGCCGAGGACGAGCCAGGGCGCCGCCACGGCGAGCCGCGCTCCGTTGACCGCCCAGGCCTGGCGCGACTCAAGCTCAGAACGGGTGCGGAGATCCTCGCGGAGGTAGGACGAGAGGTTGCGCAGCAACCGGCCCAGCTCGCCGCCGCCGACCTCGCGCGCAACCCGGAGACCCTCCACGACGCGGTCGCCGACAGGGTCGGCAAGGTGCTCCTTGAGCCGGTCGAGGCATTCCCCGAAGCGGCCCGAGAGCTGGTAGTCGGCGCTGAACCGCTCGAACGCCGGGCGCAGCGGCTCGGGCCCGCGTACGGCGAGCCCCGCGACCGCCTCCGGAAGGCCAAGCCCCGCCCGCACGGCCGAGGCGAGGTTGTCGACCGCCTCCGGCCACACCTCGGCAAGCTCCCGCTGGCGGCGCCGGGCGCGTAGGCGCAGCAGGGCGACCGGGCACCAGCCTGTCGCGACGGCGGCGACGAGCGCGATCGGCGGTGTCCGTGTCGCGACCTCGACAAGCAGGCCGCCGGCCGCGGCCGCGACCGCGCACATCGTCCACAGACTCGTGGCGGACACGTGGCCGAGCCCTGCCGACATGAGCAGCCGCTCGGTCGACGACGGCCCCACGGTCGGGCGCTCGCGCTCACGCGGCACCGCGAACGCCGACCAGACGAGGAGCAACCCCAGCCCGGTCCCGAGACCCAACAGCGCTCCCATGTCAGCCTCCGCTTCCGAGGAGACGCTGGAGGTCCAGTCCGAGCCGGGCGAAGCGCTCGGCCCGCGGCGGCATGCCGACGCCTCGGCGGAGCTCGCCGGCCGTGCGCGCGAAGATCGTCGTCGTCTCGATGATGTCGGCCTCGACGCGCCCGGGCACGGCGACGACCTCGTCGACGCGTCGCACGCCGCGCTCGTCGAGTCCGAGATGGACGACGAGATCGACGCTGCTCGCCACCGTCGGGACGACGAACCTGGCGCTGATATTCTCGCCCGCGAGCAGCGGCAGGGTGCACAGCTTGACCAGCGCCTCGCGGGCGCTGTTGGCGTGAAGCGTCGCGAGACCGGGGAGACCGGCGTTCAGTGCGAGCAGCAGATCGAGCGCCTCCTCGGCCCGGACCTCCCCCACGATGATGCGACTGGGCCGCATCCGGAGGCTCTCCTTGACCAGGTCGCGGAGCCGGATCTCTCCGGTGCCCTCGAGACCGGCCTGACGGGTCTGCATCGGCACCCAGTCCGGGTGCGGGAAGCGGAGCTCGAAGACCTCCTCGCAGGAGACCACCCGGTCGCCACCGGGGATGGCCGCGGCGAGACAGTTGAGCATCGTCGTCTTCCCCGCCTGGGTCGCCCCGCTCACGAGCACGTTCAGCCCGGCGCGGATGCTCGCCTCGAGGAAGGACGCGGCCTGCGGCGTGAGGCTGCCGAGCTCCACCAGGTCGGCGAGCCGGGCGGCACGCAGCGAGAACTTCCGGATGTTGACGGCGCTGAAGCCACGGGAGATGCCCGCGAGGACCACGTGGAGACGATGGCCGTCGGGCAGCATCGCGTCGACGAACGGCGTCGTCCGGTCGAGCCGGCGCCCACTCGCCTTCAGCATCCGCTCCACGAGGTCCTGCACCTGCTCCGTCGAGAGCACGAGGTTGGTCAGCTCGTGACGGCCGTGCCGCGCGACGAAGACGCGGCTGGGATCGTTGATCCAGATCTCCTCGACCGCCGGGTCGTCGAGGAACGGCTGCAGCGGCCCGAACCCCGAGATCCGCGCGACCAGCTCTCCGACCATGGCCTCGGGGTCGGGCAGCGCGGCGACCGCACCGGTCAGGCTGCGCTCGTCGTGGGCGCGGACCACCGCCTCGGCGATGCGACGGACGAGCGCCGGGTCGCGCTGCGGGTCGACGCCGTCCGCGCGCACCCGCTCGCGCACGTGGCGGTCGAGCTCCTCCGCCACTCGACCGTACGTCGCGGTCATCATCGCCATCGTGCTGTCCGTTCCCGAGATCAGAGCCCATCGCGTGGACGCCGTGCCCGGAAATGTAAACCTCGAGACGAGGGAACGGAAGGACCAGTTGCGCGACCTGTGGATAACGACGCCGCGTCCGGCCGCGCGGAGAAGCCTGCGCTGCGGTCAGGCGGTGGAGCGGACGTCCGTCGGCGTACGCCCGAACTCCACACCCCTGGCCTCCTTGCCGAGCAGCGTCACGAGCGCGACGACGCAGAGCACCGGGATGATCGTGACCGCGAGCGCGAACGGGTAGGAGTGCGAGGAGGCGAGGTGCTCCTGGATCGGCAGGTTGAGCGCAGCGAGGAGGTTGCCGAGCTGGTAGGTCACGCCCGGATAGAACCCGCGGATCGCGTCCGGCGACAGCTCGGTGAGGTGGGCCGGGATGACGCCCCATGCGCCCTGCACGCAGATCTGCATGAGGAACGAGCCGAGACAGAGCCAGCCGGCGGTGCTGGAGAAGGCGAAGAGGGGTACGACGGGCAGCCCGAGCACCGCGCAGAACGCGATCGTGTAGCGCCGACCGAAGCGTGAGGAGAGAGTGCCGAAGACCAGCCCGCCGACGATCGCCCCGACGTTGTAGATCATCGCGATCACGAGCGCCGTGGTCTCCGAGAGCGCGGCGCCACCGTGGTCGGTCGCCTTGAGGAAGGTCGGGTAGACGTCCTGGGTGCCGTGGCTCATCCAGTTGAAGGCGGTCATGAGGATGATGAGGTAGACGAAGCGGCGGACGACGGCGGCGTTGAGGAAGACGTCGCGGAAGCCGGTCCGGGTCACCTTCATCGCCTCGCGGCTCTCCTCCCAGACCTGCGACTCCTCCACCCGGCTCCGGATGATGAGGCTGATCAGCGCCGGCAGGATCGAGAACGCGAAGAGCCAGCGCCAGGAGAGGTCGAACGCCTCCCCGATGAGCAGGTAGGCCGCCGCCGCCAGCAGATAGCCGAACGAGTAGCCCTCCTGCAGCAGCCCCGAGAAGAAGCCGCGCCGCTCCGCGGGGATCTTCTCCATCGCGAGCGCGGCGCCGAGGCCCCACTCCCCGCCCATGCCGATGCCGTAGAGGAAGCGCAGCACGACGAGGACGGTGAGGTTGGGCGCGAACGCGCACAGGAACCCGACGACGGAGTAGAAGCAGACATCGACGATCAGCGGGATGCGACGCCCGACCCGGTCCGCCCACAACCCGAAGAGCAGCGCCCCGACCGGCCGCATCAGCAGCGTCGCGGTCGTCAGGAACGCGACCTTCTCCTTGGAGACGCCGAAGTCGTCGGCGATGTCGGCATAGACGAGGACGACGATGAAGTAGTCGAACGCGTCCATCGTCCAGCCCAGCAGGGCGGCGGTGAAGGCGTTGCGCTGGTCCGAGGTCAGCGGTGTGTGGGGCACACCTCCCTCTCTACCCCAACGGGCTCCTGCGGATGTAGGAGCCTGGGCGGCGTGGCGCGGACGCCCCGCCGCCCCGCGGTCGCGCGAGCGCGCCTCAGCTCGTGCGGAGCGTCCCCGCGAACCAGCCGTCGGTCCAGATCGACTCCACCCGGACGCTCGCGCCGGGGTGCGGGGCGTGCAGGATCACGCCCGAGCCGTCGCCCCAGCCGAGCCAGAGCCCGACGTGGTAGACGTGGCCGCCGTCGGAGAAGAAGACCAGGTCGCCGCGGCGGAGCTGGTCGCGCGGGATCTGGCGGACGTACGCCGCCTGCTCGGCGGCGGTCCGCGGGAGAGTGATCCCCGCGGCGGCGTACGCATAGGACGTCAGGCCGCTGCAGTCGAAGGAGTCCGGGCCGGTCGCGCCCCAGACGTAGGGATCGCCGACCTGCTGGAAGGCGACGTCGAGGGCGTGCCGCACCTGACCTTCGCGGGAGGCGGCGAGCCGCTGAGCGCGCAGTCGCGCGGCGCGCTCGCGTCGGCGCTGCTCGGCCTCGCGCCGGAGGTGGACCTTCTCCTTCCAGGTGAGGTGCAGCGCGGTCCCCGGTACGACGGCGGCCGGGGCGGGCTTGGCGGCGACGGTGGTCGCGGGGCTGGCGTCGGCGCTCGCCGGCGCGACGAGGAGGACGCCGGTGGAGGTGAGCCCTGCGAGGGCGACCCGGGCGAGTCTGGGCAGGGCAGGACGCAGTCTGGAGTTGGGCATGCGTGGAGTTCCTTCCCACGCCTGCGAGGTGAGCTGTCGGGTTCGGACGAGAAGGTGTCCGGCCCACGGGTCGTGGGCTTCACCCCGAGCGGCCGCCCCGATGCGGCCGCGAAGGTGGGTCCCCCGCTCCTGCCCCTACGGTCTGTCGGTGCTTCATGCGTGCGGGCCGGCCGTCCGGAGGGGCAGGACTAGGCGTTCCGGGGACCGGTTGTGCGGTTGCAAACAGCAACAGACCGTAGGTGGCTATCCTGAACGAATCCAATTTGCCCTAGCAGAATTCGCTGAACGACACGCCGTTTTCCCCAGGTCCACGCGGGAGATCGCCTCACGACGTGACCAGACTCACCCTCCGACGCGGTCCACGAGGTCCTTCACGCTGTCCACCACCTCAGTCGGGCGGTAGGGGAACCGCTCCACCGCCTCGGGCCGGGTCGACCCGGTCAGCACGAGGAAGGTCCGCAGCCCGGCCTCGAGCCCGCTGATGATGTCGGTGTCCATCCGGTCGCCGACCATCGCGGTCGTCTCCGAGTGGGCGTCGATGCGGTTGAGCGCGCTTCGCATCATGAGCGGGTTCGGCTTGCCGATGTAGTAGGGCTGCCGGCCGGTGGCGGTCGAGATCAGCGCCGCGACCGACCCCGTCGCCGGGAGCGTGCCCTGCTGGGACGGGCCGCTCGGGTCGGGGTTGGTCGCGATGAAGCGCGCGCCCGCCTCGATGAGCCGGATGGCCCGGGTGATCGCCTCGAACGAGTAGGTCCGGGTCTCCCCCAGCACGACGTAGTCGGGGCTGCGGTCGGTCATGACGTACCCGATGTCGTGCAGCGCGGTGGTCAGGCCCGCCTCGCCGACGACGTACGCCGAACCGCCCGGTCGCTGGTCGGAGAGGAACTGTGCCGTCGCGAGCGCGGAGGTCCAGATCGCGTCCTCCGGCACGTCGATGCCGCTGCCGAGGAGCCGGGCGCGCAGGTCGCGCGGGGTGAAGATCGAGTTGTTGGTCAGCACCAAAAAGCGCCGGCCGGTCGCCTTGAGGGCCTCGACGAAGTCGGTCGCCCCGGGCAGCGGCACCTCCTCGTGGACGAGGACGCCGTCCATGTCGGTCAGCCAGGTCTCGATCGGACGTGTGGACGTCATGCGCCCATCTTGTCCTACTCCCGCGGGCTCGCGGCCTGCCGACGCGGCCGAGACGCCCGGTCAGCGGGCGTCGCCGGACTCCAGCCGGAAGCCGACGCCGCGGACGGCGACGACCCGTTCGTGCACGCCCGCGCCGTCGAGCTTGTGACGCAACCGCCCGATGGTGACGTCGAGGGTCTTGGTGGAGCCGTACCAGTTCTCGTCCCAGACCTCGGCCATCAGCTTCTCCCGCGGCACGACCATGTCGCGGGAGGCGGCGAGGACGGCCAGGACCTCGAACTCCTTCGCGGTGAGGGAGATCTCCGTGTCGCCGGCGTAGACCCGGTGGGCGGCGACGTCGATGCGCAGCGCGCCGTCGGGGACGCTCGCCGACGAGCGGAGCGTCCGCCGCAGGAGCGCGCGCACCCGGGCCTGCAGCTCGGCCAGGCCGAAGGGCTTGGCGAGGTAGTCGTCGGCGCCGTAGTCGAGTCCGACGACCCGGTCCAGCTCGCCGGCGCGTGCGGTCACGATCATGATCGCGCCCTCGAAGCCGGCGGACCGCGCCTGGCGGCAGACGTCGAGCCCGTCCATGTCGGGCAGCCCGAGGTCGAGGATCACGACATCGGGCGGCTGGGGCGACTCGAGGCAGGCGAGCGCCGAGCCGCCGGTGTCGACGTGGGTGACGGCGTACCCCTCCCGCTCGAGGGTCCGCACGAGGGGGAAGGCGATGTCCTCCTCGTCCTCGACGACGAGCACGCTGTGGGTCATGGTGATGAGGATAAAGTTCGATTCCGAAACGGGCAGAACTTCCGCAGATCACGCGTCTCGCGCAAGAACTTCCTCGAAGGTGAGCTGCTCCAGCCCGAGCGGGTCCTCGGCGCCTGCCTCCACCTCGGCCCAGGTCACCGGCGCGGCGACGGTCGGCCGCTCCCGTCCCCGCAGCGAGTACGGCGCGACCGTGGTCTTCGAGCCGGAGTTCTGCGACCAGTCGAGGAAGACCTTCCCGCCGCGCCTGCTCTTCGTCATCGTGGCGGTGACCTGGGAGCTGTGGCTGCGCTGGAGCTCCTCGGCGACCTGCTTCGCGAGCGTGGTCGCCTCGTCCGGCGGCAGCGCGGAGGGCAGGACGGCGTAGAGGTGGAGGCCCTTGCTGCCGCTCGTCACCGGGAACGGGTCCAGGTCGTGTGCGTGCAGCCGCTCGCGGACCAGCAGCGCCACCTGGCAGCACTCGTGGAGACCGGCCGGCTCACCCGGGTCGAGGTCGATGACGATCCGGTCCGCGCCCTGCGGCCGGCCGTCGGCGTCGACGGTCCACTGGTGGACGTGGAGCTCGAGAGCGGCCAGGTTGACCAGCCAGGTGAGCGTGGCGAGGTCGTCGACGACCGGGAAGGTGAGGGTGCCCTCCTTCTTCTCGGCCGTGCGCGAACCCGTGGTCGGGACGGTGACGGTGCGGACCCAACTCGGTGTCCCGGCCGGGACGTTCTTCTCGAAGAACGACCCCGCGGACACGCCGTGCGGCCAGCGGATCCTGGTGACGGCGCGGTCGCGCAGGTGCGGGAGGAGGCGCGGCGCGATCTGGGCGTAGTAGTGCAGCACCTCGCCCTTGGTGGTGCCGGTGCGCGGGTAGAGCACCTTGTCGAGGTTGCTGAGCGTCAGCGTCCGGCCCTCGACGTCGACCCGGATCTCCTCCCCCGCCACCGGGTCACCGGCCGATCGCGATGACGGGGTGGAGCCGCGGGTCGAGCCGGGCCATCATCTGGCGCAGGAACCAGCGCGGCGCGCTCACGCAGCCGGCGGTCGCGCCCCGGCCGTTGACGTGCAGGAAGATGCCAGCGCCGCGGTGGCGCACCTGCTGCCGATTGAAGCCCGTGACGATCGAGTACTCGTACTGCGTCGGGTAGTCGGTGAGCCGCTCGGAGCCGTTCTCCGCGCTCTCCGGCAGCCGCCAGTGGAAGCCGCCCCGGCTCTTGTTGCGGTAGCGGTTGTAGTAGCGCGAGGTGTTGTCCTCGACCCAGAAGTCGCCCTTCCGGATCCGGCGGTAGGACAGGTCCCAGCCGGCCTTGCGCGCGTGGGTCCCGAACGCGCTGATCAGGCCGAACGTGCCGAGCGGGGTCGTGCCGGTCCCCTGCTTCCGCTTCCACGAGAGCACGAGGCCGCCGTAGCCGATCCGACCGTCGTACGCCGTCGCCATGCGCGTCCAGTGACCGCTGCGCTTGCGCCACATCACCACTCGGGCATGGTGGCCCACCGTGTGGTTGACGGTGACCACCTGCGCTCCGCCGGCGGGCACGTGGACGTGGACCCCGTCGAGGGTCACCGTCGTGGCCGCGGTGGCGGGGGCGGAGACGGTCACCAGTGGCAGGAGCGAGACCGCCGGCAGCGCCGCGGCGGCGAGCAGGAGCTTCTTCACAGCAGGTCCTCCGGTCCGAGATCCGGTCGTACGGCGATGAACGCGGGCTGGCGCAGGCGGCCCAGCACCGCAGCCCCCACCACGTGACGTCCGTGGGTCTCCACGTCGACCACGACGCGCGGCTCCACCCAGAAGGTGCCCCGGACGTCCTCGCGCGGAACTCCGCCGGCCGGGTCGACGTCGGCGCCGGCGAACGGGCTGGCCGCGGCATCGGTCAGGAGCGAGCGCAGCTGGCGGCTCTCCCTCGCTCCGATCCCACTGCCCACCCGGCCACGGTAGACCAGTCCGGCCGGCGTCGGCTGGCCCACCAGCAACGCGGCGAGCCGATCCGTCGTACCGATCTGCGGGCGCCAGCCCCCGACCACGTAGGAGCCGCGGAACCGGTGCGGGAACTTCAGCCACTCCTTGGTGCGCACGCCCGGCAGGTAGCGGGACGTACGGCGCTTCGAGACGATCCCCTCCAGGCCCTGCTCGCGCGTCACCTCGTGGAGCATCCCGCCGTCGTCGTACGCCGCAGGGACCTGCCAGCCGCCCATCTCGCCGGACTCGGCGAGGCCCTCGAGGACGGCGCGCCGCTCGGTCCAGGGCAGCCCGGTGAGGTCGCGCCCGTCGAGGCGGAGCACGTCGAAGACCATGTACGTCGCCGGCCGCTGCTCCGCGAACCGGGCCGCGCGGCGGGCGTCGCGCACGTGCATGCGCTCGCCGAGGACCCGCAAGTCGGGCACGCCCCGGTCGTTGAGCGCGATCGCCTCGCCGTCGACCAGCAGGTCGCGCCCCGTCGACACGCTCGGGCCGCCGCCGGCGATCTCGGGCCAGGCGAGGGTCGCGTCGTTCTCGTTGCGGGTCCACAGCCGCGGCCGCCCATCACGCGTCCGGTGGGCGAGCAGCCGGATCCCGTCCCACTTCACCTCGTGGACCCAGTCGTCCCCGGGCGGCACATGGGTACCTGGCGTCGCGAGCATCGGGCGCATGGTGGCAATCATGCGCACACCCGGGGAGGATGGGCACCGGAGAGGATGGGGATATGAGCGAGCGCAAGCGAGCGACGGCATGAGAGCGATCTGGAAGGGCGCGGTGTCGTTCGGGCTGGTCAGCGTGCCGGTGAAGCTGTACGCCGCGACCGAGTCGCACGACGTCTCGTTCCGCCAGGTCCATCGGACGGACGGCGGACGCATCCGCTACCAGCGGGTCTGCTCGATCGACGGCGAGGAGGTCCCCTACTCCGAGATCGCGAAGGGCTACGAGACCGAGGACGGGGAGATGGTCGTCCTCACCGATGACGACCTGGCCAACCTCCCGACGACGTCCTCGCGGGAGATCGCCGTCGAGAAGTTCGTGCCGAGCGACCAGATCGACCCCATGCTCTTCGAGCGGTCCTACTACCTCGAGCCGGAGTCCAGCGGCGCGAAGCCCTACGCCCTCCTGCGACAGGCCCTGCTCGAGGCCGACCGGATGGCGGTGGTGACGGTCGCGCTGCGGCAGCGCACCACCGTCGCCGTCCTCCGCGTCCGCGACGACGTCATCGTCCTGCAGACGATGATGTGGCCCGACGAGATCCGGACCCCCGACTTCAACGTCGAGACCGGCGAGGTCAAGGACGCCGAGGTCAAGATGGCGCGGATGCTCGTCGAGACGCTGGCCGGCGACTTCGAGCCCAGCGACTTCGAGGACGACTACGCCGAGGCCGTCGAGGCCCTGGTGAAGTCCAAGATCGAGGGCGGCGAGGTCGAGCGCCAGCCCACCTCCAGGAAGTCCTCCGGCGAGGTCGTCGACCTCCTCGCCGCGCTGCAGCGCTCGGTCGCCGCGGCGAAGAAGGGCCGCGGCGAGGACGTCCCGACACCGGCCGAGGAGCCCGCGAAGAAGAGCAGCGCGAAGAAGTCGGCTGCCAAGCGGACCACGTCCACCGCCAAGAAGACCCCGACGAAGAAGTCGTCCTCCAAGACCGCCGCCAAGAAGAGCACGACCAAGAAGACGGCTGCCAAGAAGGCCAGCTGAGGGCTCGATGCCCCGGCCAAGGCAAAGTGTCACGGTGACACTTCGGCCCGTCGGCGACACTTCCGAAGTGTCACCGTCGGCGCGAGCTATCACCGTGACACTTCGGTCGCCAGTCCCAGCCCGCCGGCGACACGTGGCGGCTCAGTTGAAGCCGCCGCCGGAGTCCTGCTTGAGCGCCGTGTCGACCGCGACCGCCGCGGCGACGACGAGCGAACGCAGCGGCTCCTCGAGCGGCCGGTGGATCTGGACGACGTAGTTGTCGGCGGTGGTGAACATCGCTCGCGCCAGGCCCTCCCAGGTCTTGGTGATGCGGGCGACCTCCGTCCCGGTGTGGTCCTGGATGTTGAAGTTCCAGGCCCGCCAGTTCTCCGCGTTGATGGCGCCGTACGTGCGGCCACCGGCCTCGAGCCCGAACCGGATCTTGCCGATGACGTTCTGCTGGACGATCTGACCGATCTCGGCGCCGTGGCCGTCCTGGACGATGATGCGGCTCTTGAGGAACTTCGCCGGCCGGGTCAGGGCGAGCAGCACCTGGCCGTTCATGTCGACGACCTGGAGCTTGTGGGTCAGGAACTGGTCATAGCTCGACAGCAGCCGCACGGCCTTCTTGAGCGTGCTCTGGCCGACCTCGCGGACGGCGCCGATCTGTCGGCCGTGCTGGTCCATGACGGCGTACTCGTTGTTGATCTCGATGAGCTTCGCCTTCTGGTTGACCACCAGGACCGGCTCGGTGAAGAGGGTGCCGCCGCCGTCGTACTGTCCCGCCTTCACCCCGGCGCGTGCGACGTCGCCCTGCACCTGGTCGAGCCGGCGGTCGCCGGCCGGGACGTGGCCAGGCCCCACCGGCGGGTCGACCGACTGGCGCCCGTGGGAGGAGACGTGCTCGGTCCACTGGTTGCCGTCGTAGTAGCGCAGCTCGTGACGGCCGAGCGGGTCCGGGTACCAGTTCGCGGGGTGGGTCATGGCGCGGAGCCTACCCAGGCGCAGGCCCCAGACCGGCGAGATTGACGACGATCGCCTCCTGGGTGGTGCGCGCGATGACCACGACCGCCTCCTCGTCGGGGTCGGGGTTCTCCTCGCGGTGCGGCACCCACGGCGGGACGTAGACATAGCTTCCCGGTCCGGTCCGCAGCCGCTTCTCCACGCCCTCTTCGTCGAGGAAGACGAACTCGGGATGGCCGCTCACGACATAGATCCCCGTCTCCGACCGGCCGTGGTGGTGGTTCGCCGACGCGGTCGACGGCGCGACGTGGGTCTGCCCCATCCACAGGTCCTGGGACCCGACCGATGAGCCGGAGATCGCCTCGAAGCGGCGCATGCCGCCGCTCTGGGCCGTGTCCCCGGTCAGCCCGTCGGGCCCGACCGCGGCGAGGGTCCGGTGGAACGCGTCGTACGGGTCGGTCACAGCAGCCCCCTCACGACGCGCAGCCCGACCGAGAGCCGCGCCAGATCGGCCTTCTCGTCGGCGACGATCCGGCCCAGCGTCTCCGCGGCCGTCTCGACCTCGGCGGAGTCGGCCCAGGTCGGGTCGTGGAGCGACTTCGCGGTGAGCCCGAGGTGGACGGCGTGCAGGTCCTCGCGGATCGCGGCGCGCGCCATCGACTCCCAGACGTCGTCGCGCGGCAGCGCGATGATCCGGGCCAGGACGGTGGGCAGCCCGAGCCGCTCGCCGAGCGCCAGGTGGGCGGCGGTCACCTCGACCGGCTCCAGCCCCTCGCGCAGCGCGACGTCGACCACCCCGACCAAGGCGTACGCCGCCGGCAGGGTCGCGATCCGGGCCGCAAGCCCTTCGGGGACACCGGCCTCGACGAGGCGCTCGCGCCGTCCGTCGTACGCCGCCAGCTCGGCGCCGCCGAGGAGCGACGGCAACCGCTCGAGGACGCCGTGGAGCGGCGCCCGGAAGCGCGCCACCGCCTCGGCACCGCCCCAGCCGTCGGTGGGGCCGTGGGCGACCAGCCAGCGGGTCACCCGCTCGACGAGGGTGCGGACGTCGACGCGCATCCGGGTCTGGACCGCGGCGTCGACGCGGTGGTCGAGGGCGCGGATCTCGTCGTGGAGCGCGGCGGCGTCATACAGGTCGGCGGCGACGAAGGAGGCCCGGACCAGCTCGGCGGCGCTCGCACCGGTCTCGGCGGCGAGCCGCGGCCAGAACGTCTTGCCGGCGTGATTGACGACGTCATTGACGACCTGGGTCACGACGATCTCGCGACGCAGCGGATGGGCCTCGATCGCCTCGGTGAAGCGCTCCCGCACGAGCGTGGGGAAGTAGCCGGCCAGCCGCGCGGCGACGTAGGGGTCGTCGGGCAGATCCGTCCCGATCAGCTCGCGGGCGAGCTCGATCTTGGTCCAGCTCATCAGCACGGCGTGCTCGGGTGCGGTCAGCGCTCCCCCGGCGTCCAGCCGGCGGCGTACCTCTGCCGTCGAGGGCAGCCCCTCCACCGCCCGATCGAGGACACCCCGACTCTCGAGCTGGTGCATCCAGTCCTCGTGGACGTGGAGCAGCGAGTGTGCATGGGCGGCGGCGTTCGCGAGCGCGAGGTTCTGCTCCTCGTTGTCGTGCAGCACGAGATCGGCGACCTCGTCGGTCATCTCCTCGAGCAGCTCGTTGCGCTCCTCGCCGGAGAGGTCACCGGCGGTGACCCGGCGGTCGAGCAGGATCTTCAGGTTCACCTCATGGTCGGAGGTGTCCACGCCCGCGGAGTTGTCGATGGCGTCGGTGTTGATCCGCCCGCCGGCGCCACCGTGGCCCCCGATGGCGTACTCGACCCGGCCGGCCTGGGTGAGCCCGAGGTTGCCGCCCTCCCCCACGACCCGCGCACGAACGTCCCGCCCGTCGACGCGGACGGCGTCGTTGGTCTTGTCCCCGGCGGCCGCGTGCGGCTCGTGCGACGCCTTGACGTAGGTGCCGATGCCGCCGTTCCAGAGCAGGTCGACCGGCGCCCGCAGGATCGCGCTGATCAGCTCCGTCGGCGTGAGCGTCGTGACCTCGGCGGGCAGGCCCAGCGCGCGCCGCATCGGCTCGCTGACCGGCACCGCCTTCAGCTGCCGCGACCACACGCCGCCGCCCTCGGAGATCAGGCTGCGGTCGTAGTCGCGCCAGCTCGAGCGGGGCAGGTCGAAGAGCCGTCGCCGTTCGGCGTACGACGCCGCGGCGTCGGGGTCGGGGTCGACGAAGACGTCGCGGTGGTCGAAGGCGGCGACGAGGCGGATGTGCTCGGAGAGCAGCATCCCATTGCCGAAGACGTCGCCGGACATGTCGCCGATCCCGACGACGGTGAAGTCCTCGCGCTGCACGTCGAGCCCGAGCTCCCGGAAGTGCCGCTGGACGGAGACCCAGGCACCGCGCGCGGTGATGCCCATCGCCTTGTGGTCATAGCCCGCCGAGCCGCCGGACGCGAAGGCGTCGCCCAGCCAGAAGCCGTAGGAGCGGGCGACCGAGTTGGCCAGGTCGGAGAAGGTCGCCGTGCCCTTGTCGGCGGCGACGACGAGGTAGGAGTCGTCACCGTCGTGGCGCACGACGTCGGCCGGCGGGATGGTCTTGCCGTCGACCAGGTTGTCGGTCAGGTCGAGCAGGCCGGAGATGAAGGTGACGTACGCCGCCTGGCCCTCCCGCAGCCAGCCCTCCCGGTCCACGGAGGGGTCGGGCAGTCGCTTCGGCACGAAGCCGCCCTTCGCGCCGACCGGCACGATGACGGTGTTCTTGACCATCTGCGCCTTGACCAGGCCGAGGATCTCGGTACGGAAGTCGTCGCGCCGGTCCGACCAGCGCAGCCCGCCGCGCGCGACCGCGCCGAAGCGCAGGTGCACGCCCTCGACCGCGGGCGAGTAGACGAAGATCTCGTACGCCGGCCGCGGCTGCGGCAGGTCGGGCAGGAGCGTCGGCTCCAACTTGAGTGCGAGGTAGTCCTTGGGCACGCCGTCGCGCCTCTGCCAGTGGTTGGTCCGCAGCGTGGCGCGGATGTGGGCGAGATAGCTGCGCAGGATGCGGTCCTGGTCGAGGCTGTCGACCTGGTCGAGTGCGGTCGCGATCTCCTCCGCGAGCGCCTCCTGGCGCCCACCGGTCCCCTCCGGGTCGAACCGCTCCTCGAAGAGCTCGACGAGCAGGCGCGTGATGGCGACGTTGCTCCGCAGGGCGGCCTCGATGGTGCTCTGGGCGAACGGCGTGCCGCCCTGGCGGAGGTACTTCGCATAGGCGCGCAGCACGGTCACCTGCCGGTGGTCGAGACCGGCGGCGAGCACGAGCGCGTTGAAGCCGTCCACCTCGCTGCGCCCGGCCCACAGCGCGGCGAGAGCCTCGCAGAGCTGGGCCTGCGCCGCCTGCGGGAAGTGTCCGCTCCCTTCGCCAGTCGCGCGATAGCGCAACCCGAAGTCGTAGACGAGGGTCGGCTGGTCGAGACCGTCGAGCTCGTAGGGCCGCTCGTCGGTGACCTCCACGCCGAGCGAGGTGAGCATCGGCAGGACGTGGCTGAGCGAGATCCGCCCGCCCACCCGATAGACCTTCAGCCGGACCTCGTCGGCCGGCGCGCCCGCCGGCTCATAGATCGCGAAGTCGACCCCGCTCGCACCGAGCTGTTCCAGACGCGCCAGGTCGGTCGCCCCCACGCTGGCGGGGAAGTCCTCCTTGTAGGCCTCCGGGAAGGCGTCGAGGAAGCGCGCGAGGCGGGCCGACCCGGTCTCGTCGTACGCCGCGAGCACGGCACCGGCCAGATCGTCGCGCCAGCTGCGCGTGGCCGCCTGGAGCCGACGCTCGAGGGCGCCGACGTCGAGACCGCCGTCGAGGCTGCCGGGCGGGACGTGGACGACGAAGTGGACACGCGCGTTGGTGGTCTCCCCGATGCGGACGGTGAACTCGATGTCGGTCCCGCCGAGCTCCTCGGTGAGGATCTGCGAGAAGCGCTCCCGGACGGTCGTGGAGTAGCGGTCGCGCGGCAGGGAGACCAGGACCGAGACGTAGCGGCCGTAGGTGTCGGGCCGGACGAAGATCCGCAGGGTCCGGCGCTCGCGCGCACCCGTGGCCGTCTCGACCATCTCGGCGAGCTCGTCGGCGGGCGTGTGGAGCAGCTCGTCGCGCGGATAGCTCTCGAGGATCTCGAGGAGCTCGCGGCCACCGTAGCTGCGCGGGTCGAAGCCGCCCTCGCGCAGCACCTTGGCGACCTTGCGGCGCAGCACCGGGATGCGGGTCACCGACTCGCGCGAGGCGCGGGTCGTGAGCAGTCCGAGGAAGCGGCGCTCCCCGACCACCGCGCCCTGCTCGTCGAAGACCTTGACGCCGACGTGATCGAGGTAGGCGGGCTGCGAGACCGTGGCCCGCGAGTTCGCCTTCGCGAGGACCAGCACCGTCCGTTCCCGGGCCTTCGCGCGGACCGCCTCGGGCATCCGGCCCTTCTCCGCGGACAGGTCCGGATCGGCCCGCAGGATCCCGAGGCCCGTGCCGGGGATCCCGCGCAGGTACGCCGGCTCACCCTCGGCCGCCCCAGGGCCCGCCTCGAGGCGGTACTCGCGGTAGCCGAGGAAGGTGAAGTGATCGTCGGCGAGCCAGGCCAGCAGCGCCGAGGCCTCCTCGGCCTCGCCGGGGTCGATCCCGGCCGGCGGCGTACGCCGCAGCTCGGCGGCGATGTCGGTGATCCGCTGCCGCAGCTTGGCCGCGTCCTCGACCGCCTCGCGCACGTCCTGCAGGACACGCTGGAGGTCGGCGACGACCTGGGCCTCCTGCTCCTGGGGCACGCGGTCGACCTCGACGTGCATCCACGATTCGCGTACGGCGCCGGCCGGCGGCTCGTTCGCCGCGTCCTCGACCGGGGTGACCTGCTCGAGCACGCCGGTCACGTTGCGGACGACGTCGAAGACCGGGTGGATGACGAGGTGGACGTCGCGCCGCTCCCGGGCGAGCTCCATGGTCACCGAGTCGACGAGGTAGGGCATGTCGTCGACGACGATCTCGACGACGCTGCGGCCCCCCGCCGACCAGCCCCCTGCACTGGTCGTGGGGGTCAGGACCCGCACCCGCGCCGTTCCCTGCGGGCGGGTGCCCGCGAGCTCGTGATGCGAGGCGAGCGCGCCGGCCACGTCCTGCGGCGAGCGGCTCTCGAGGTCCTCCGCGGCGACATGTCGGACGTAGGCCGAGAGGAGCGCCGCGACCGGGCTGTCGGGCGGCGCCTCGGCGAGCGCGGACTCGATCAGCACGGACTTCGGCGACCGCTTCGGGTCAGACGTCGACACCCCCTCGACGCTAGACCCTCCCGGCGCTCGGGACGAGGTGTTCGGCCAAGGATCTGCCGATGGCATCCCCAGGAAAGCGCGATCGTACGGCGCCACGGCGTGTCGTGGGACACGATCGCGGGCCATCGTCTGTGAACGCGTGTTTCGGCATGATGTCCGCCATGAGCAAGCAGCTGTCGATCGACCTGACCTACGACGCCCCCGTCGCCGACGTGGCGAAGATGATCGCCGACCCGGCCTTTCGGGAGCGCGTGTGCGACGCCCAGCACGCCCTGAGCCGGAGCGTCACGGTCGACGGCCGGAGGGTCGCGATCGTCTACACGCAGAAGGTCGAGGGCGTGCCGAGCTTCGCGACGAAGCTCGTCGGCGAGAGCATCGAGGTCCACCAGGACGAGACCTGGTCCGACGACTTCACCAGCGGCGACATCACCGTCGCCCTGCCCGGCAAGCCGGGCGAGCTCTCCGGCACCGCGCGGCTCACCGACCCCGACGGCACCGGGACGAGGACGGTCGAGACCATCGCGCTCACCGCCACCGTCCGCGTCCCGCTCGTCGCGGGCAAGCTCGAGGACCTCATCCTCGGCATCTTCGAGAAGGCGCTCACGAAGGAGCACCAGGTCGGCGTCGCCTGGCTCGGCGAGCGCTGACGGAGGCGACGATGCCCACGACGCTGACCGTCGACCTGACCTACGACGCCTCGCTCGCGACCGTCGCCGCCATGCTGACCGATCCCGCGTTCCGCGAACGCGTCTGCGACGCCCAGGGCGCGTCGCGGCGCTCGGTCGCCATCGGCGGTACGCCGGTCGAGGTCGTCATCGTGCGGACGCAGCCGACCGCCGGCGTACCCGCCGTCGCGAGGCGCTTCGTCTCCACCGAGGTGACCGTCGAGCAGCGCGAGGTGTGGTCCTCGGAGACCGCCGCCGTCCTCGACATCACCACCACCGGCGACCTCGCCTCCATCCGCGGCAACACCGCGCTGACCGAGACGGCGGGGCGGACGACCCAGACCGTGCGGCTCTCCATCAAGGTGCCGATCCCGCTCGTCGGGGGACGCCTCGAGTCCCTGGTCAAGGACCTGATGGCGAAGGCCTACCGCAGCGAGCACGAGGTCGGCCTCGCCTATCTCGCCGAGCGCTGAGCCGGGTCAGCCCATCGACGGATAGCGATGGTCGGTCGGCGGCACGAAGCTCTCCTTGATCGCCCGGGTGCTGGTCCACCGCATCAGGTTCTGCGGCGCACCGGCCTTGTCGTTGGTCCCCGAGGCCCTGGCCCCGCCGAACGGCTGCTGACCGACCACCGCACCGGTCGGCTTGTCGTTGACATAGAAGTTCCCGGCGGCGTAGCGCAGCGCCTCGCCGGCCCACTCGATCGCCGCTCGGTCCCGGGCGATGATCGAGCCGGTCAAGGCGTACGGCGCCGCCGACTCGGCCTGCTTGACCACCGTCTCGAAGTCACCGTCCTCGTAGACGTGCACCGCCAGGATGGGGCCGAAGTACTCGGTCGTGAAGACCTCGTCACCTGGGTCCTCACCGAGGATGATGGTCGGCTGGACGAAGTAGCCGACCGAGTCGTCGGCGGTGCCGCCGACCGCGATCTCGAGCCCGGCCGTCGCCGTGGCACGGGCGAGGGCGGCGGTGTGCTTGGCGAACGCCCGGTCGTCGATCACCGCGCCGAGGAAGGTGGAGAAGTCTCGTGGGTCCCCCATCTTCAGCGCCTCGGTCTCGCCCAGCAGCGAGTCCCTGAGCCGGGTCCACACCGACCGCGGGACATAGGCCCGCGAGGCCGCCGAGCACTTCTGCCCGGAGTATTCAAACGCACCGCGGATCAACGCCGTGCGCAGCACGTCCACGTCGGCCGAGGGATGGGCGATCACGAAGTCCTTGCCGCCGGTCTCTCCCACGATCCGCGGGTAGGAGCGATATCCCGCGAGATTGGCCCCCACCTGGCCCCACAGCCTCTGGAACGTCGCCGTCGAACCGGTGAAGTGGATCCCGGCCAGATCCGGATGCGCCAGGGCGACCTCGGAGACCTCCACTCCCGTGCCGGGCAGCATGTTGATCACACCCGCCGGCAGCCCCGCCTCCACCAGCAGCTCCATCGTCACGCTGGCAGCCAGTTGCTGGGTCGGCGACGGCTTCCAGATCACGGTGTTGCCCATCAGCGCGGGTGCGGTGGGCAGGTTGCCGGCGATCGCGGTGAAGTTGAACGGCGTGACCGCATAGACGAAGCCCTCCAGCGGCCGGTGATCGAGCCGGTTCCACACCCCCGGGCTGTTCCGGATCGGCTGCTCGGCCAGGATGCCCGCCGCGTAGTGCACGTTGAACCGCCAGAAGTCGATCAGCTCGCACGCGGAGTCGATCTCCGCCTGGAAGGCGGTCTTGCCCTGGCCGAGGACGGTGGCGGCGTTGAGCCGCTGCCGCCACGGCCCCGACGCCAGGTCCGCCGCCCGGAGGAACACCGCCGCCCGCTCGTCGAACGACAACGCCCGCCACCCCGCCGCCGCCTCGGCGGCCGCCTCGATCGCCTTCTGCGCATCCGCCTGCGTGCTGTTGCGCAGCACGCCCAGCACGTGCGCGTGCTCGTGCGGCTGCACGACGGCGATCTCCTCACCACCGCCGCTCACCCACTGGCCACCCACATAGGCGTCCAGCGCACGCTGCTCGGAGGAGAGGGAGGCGATCTGCGCGGCCAGGGCATCGCGTTCCGGGGTGCCGGGCGCGTAGGTCAGGTTCGGCTCGTTGGTGGGAGCCGGAGGGGCGGTCACTGCATCCATGCCGCCACCGTAACCCCGCCCGCGACGCGACCGGGTCAGAGCAGATCGGGGATCTCCTGCACCGCGAACCAGCCGAGGTCCTCGTCGGGGTCGGCGTCGACCGGCCGGTCCTCGACGTCGGCGTGGACCGCGACCACGTCACGCAGCGGCACCCGATCCTCGGTCGCGGTGTCGACCACGACCACGATCCGGCGGCCCGGCCCGCGCAGCAGCGCGGCCGAGGCGTCGGCGGCCGACATGAGGGCGGCGTACTCGCCCTCCTCGCTGTCGTCCGGCGGGACGAAGCCCTCCTCGGTGGAGGCGACCGCGCCGGCGGCGTACCACTCCCCGAGCAGGTGAACCGTGGCGGGGACGTAGATCCTCATGTCGTCGGCTGCCCCTTCCGGCTCCGTCCGCGTGGTGCCCGATGACGGGCATGGGTGGTGTCGAGGAGCTCGTCGAGCGCCTCACGCAGGCACTGCCCGATCACGTCGGCGTCGGGCACGAGGTCGCGGTCGGCCGTGATCCCGAAGCAGACCTTCTTGTCGTACGACGTCACGCCGATCGCGAGCGCGTGCCCGGGCTCGAGCGGGTGGAAGGGGTAGCTCGCCACGAGCCGCGCGCCGGCGGCGTACCTGGGTGTCTGCGGACCCGGCACGTTGCAGACCGAGAGCAGGACGTCGCCCGAGGCCTCCGCGGCGACCCGCGAGCCCATCGCGTGGAAGGTGACGGGGGCGAAGCCGGTGATGCCGGCGAGCCGGTCGGCGGCCACCGCCCGGCCGGTCTCCCTGTGCTTCTCGAACGAGTAGGAGACCTGGTGGAGCCTGACCACCGGACTCCCCTCACCGACCGGAAGCTCGACGAAGTGCGGCGCGATCTGGGTCCCCATCGCCGTGGCCTCGAGGTCCTCGTCGATGACGCTGACGGGCACGACCGCCGCGATCTGGCGCAGCCCGCCCAGCGACTCCGCGCGGGTCATCAGCCAGCCGCGGAGCCCGCCGGTGACGACGGCGAGGATGACGTCGTTGACCGTGCCGCCGTGGGCGCCACGGATACGGCGGTAGTCGTCGAGCGCCGTCTCGAGCGCGACCACCCGGCGCTGCTGGGAGAGCCGGCCGGTCAGGGGCGTCGCCCGCTCCGGTCGCCGGGGCAGGACGGCCTGCAGCAACGCCCCGAAGGCACCGGGTCCGGCCACCCGGCCGGCGAGCGACCCGCCGACGCCGCGCACCGTCTGGGCGATCGTGTCGACCCCGGTGAGGGTGTCGCGGACCGCGCCCAGGATCAGCCCCGGGCGGGTGGCGCGGCGCGGTCGCCAGTCATCGACGCCGAGGGTGGCCGAGCTCGGGTTGACGTCGAGCAACAGCTGGCCGAGATCGACCGTGTCCACCCCGTCGACGAGCGCCTGGTGGGCCTTGGAGAGCACCGCGACGCGGCCGTCGGCGAGGCCCTCCACGACATACATCTCCCACAGTGGGCGGCTCCGGTCCAGCGGCCGCGAGACGATCCGGGCGACCAGGTCGCGCAGCTGGTCGAGCCCGCCGGGGCGCGGCACCGCCGAGCGGCGTACGTGGTACTCCAAGTCGAAGCGGTCGTCATCGACCCACACCGGGTTGGCCAGCCGCCCCGGCACGACCTGCACCCGCTGGCGATAGCGCGGCACGAACGAGAGCCGGTCGGCGACGAGGTCGAGGAACGCGTCGTAGTCGAAGCCGCTCTCCCCCGGGTCGAGGATGTCGACGGTCACGTTGTGCCGCGGCGCCGTGCCGGTCTCCCGGGTCAGCAGGGCGAGGTCACGGGGGCCGAGCCGGTCGCTCACGCTCGCCTCACTCCTCTCAGGAGCCTCTTTGGTTCGCATGGGATTCTGGCAGAGTTCCGGCGGGCCGTGGGGGTCCGTCCGCGAGTAGAAAGGCCAGTGATGCGCCGCTCCGTCCGCGCGAGCCTGAAGTCGTTCGCGATCGTGGCCACCCTCCTCGGTGTCGTGGGGCTGGTGACCGCCTGCGGCAGCAGCGACGACAACCCTTCGTCCGGCGCCAGCGGCCCGAAGGTCATCGACGTGACCTTCAAGGGCGACTCGGTCACGCCGAGTGGCGACATCATCACCGTGGCCCGGGGCCAGAAGGTGGAGTTCGAGGTCACCGCCGACACGGCCGGCGAGATCCACGTGCACTCCGACCCCGCCAAGGAGTACGAGTACAAGGCGGGCACGACCCACATCAGCGTCGGCAGCTTCAACGTGCCCGGCCGCATCGAGGTCGAGTCGCACGCGCTCGAGAAGACCATCTGCATCCTCGAGATCAAGTGAGCCTCGCCGCTCCCACGGTCGTCAGTGCCCACGGCATCGGCGGCCGTCAGGACCTGCCGATCCCGCTCGAGCAGGCCATCCTCGGCGCCGTTCTCGCGCTGGTCGTCTCGTTCGTCGTCCTCATCCTCACCACCCGGCTGCACCAGGCGGAGGCCGCCGAGGAGCCCGTGGGGCAGCCCGCCGAGACTCGGCCGCGGCAGTGGCGGCCGCGCTGGGTCGTCCTCCTCGACCCGATCGTCTCCTCCACGGCGTGGTCGGTCGCGCTGCGCACCGTCGGTCTGCTGATCTTCGCCTACTGCGTGATGACCGCGCTGATCGGCCGCGACACCGCCAACAACCCGCTCTTCGGCATCTTCTACATCTGGTGGTGGGTCGGGCTCGTCCCGTTCTCCCTGCTCTTCGGGCCGGCGTGGAAGGCGATCTCCCCGGTCCGGGCCATCAACGAGGCGCTCACCGCGCTCCGCGGCGGCTCGGGCGAACCGATGTATCGCTATCCCGAGCGGCTCGGCTGCTGGCCCGCCGTCGTCGGCCTGATGGCCTTCGCGTGGATGGAGCTGGTCTACCCCAACAACAACTTCCTCGGGCCGGTGCGGCTGTGGTGTGCGATCTACGTCGCCGTGATGCTCGTCGGCGGCCAGCTCTACGGCTCGCGCTTCTACGAACGCTGCGACCCCTTCGAGGTCTACTCCAGCCTGGTCGCCAAGCTCTCGGTGTGGGGCCGTGACGACGAGGGCCGTCTCGTCGTCCGTACGCCGCTCGGCAACCTCGACACGCTCCGGCCCATGCCGGGGCTGGTGGCCGTGGTCTGCGTGCTGTTCGGGACGATCGTCTTCGACTCGTTCCGGGACTCGACGCCGTGGATCAAGCTGAAGCAGGACGGCCCCTTCATCAGCACTCACGCGCATATGCCCTACGTGCTCGACAACGTCGCCGTCGTGGCGTTCCCGCTCGCGGTGGCGGTCTTCTACTGCGTCGGCACCATGCTGACCGGTGTCGACCACGTGCGCCGCCGGCAGCTGCCCGCCCATCTTGCGCCGTCGATCGTGCCGATCATCGTGGGCTATGTCTTCGCCCACTACCTCAGCTACTTCTGGGAGGCCGGCCAAGCGACCCTGCGCCAAGCGTCCGACCCGTTGAGCGACGGCAGCGACTGGTTCGGCACCAGCGGCCTCCAGGTGAACTACTTCTTCGCCTACCACGCCACGCTGCTCGCGAACATCAAGGTGATCGCGGTCGTGATCGGACACGTGCTCGGCGTCTGGTCGGCCCACATCCGGGCGCTCCAGGTCCTCCCGCGCAAGCACCTCGTGACGGGTCAGATCCCACTGCTGGTGACGATGATCGGCTTCACCATCGGCGGGCTCTACCTGCTCTTCGCCTCCTGAGCCCGGGCCGCCGCGTCGGAGCGGTCAGCCGGCGAGGATCGCGTCGACCAGCGGCACGACGGCACGGGGCAGCGGCGCGTCGGGCGCCGTCTCCAGGAGCGTCCGGCCGGCGACGAGCGCCTTGTCGACAGTCGTCCGGTCGTCGGGCAGGAAGTGGAGCCCGACGGGGCGGGTGATGCCGGCGACCATCCCGCCGATCTCCCGCTCGGTCCAGCCCAGGCTCGGGCGCATGCGGTTGACCACGACGCGGACGGGCGCGGCACCGCCCAGCTCGCGCAGGTCGACGAGACCGCGGGCGAGCCGTGTCAGACCGACCGGGTCGGCCGTGCCGACCGCGACCACCTCGTCGGCGGACTCGAGGGCCTCGAGGGTCAGCTGGTTGCGGCCCGCCCGACCGGTCATCGCCACCGCCGGGTCCTCCTCGAGGCTGAACCCGGCGTCCACGACCACCTGACCCGCCCGCCGGCCGACGTCGGCGAGCTCCTCGAGCAGCCCGGTCCGCACCTCCGTCCAGCGGTCGGGCCGGGGCAGGCCGGTCACGACCCCGAGATGTGGCCCGAGGCTCCGCACGGCGGTCGCGACCCGCGCGGCCAGCTCGCCGCCGGCATGGAACCGGGCGGCCTGGAGCAGCCCGGAGACCTCGTCGAGGATGCCGAGCTGCTGTGCCACGGAGCCGCCGTAGGGGTCGGCGTCGACGAGGAGCGTCGTCAGCCGGCGGCGGGCGAGCTCGGCCGCGACGGCGGCCGCGACCGTCGTACGTCCCGGAGCACCGGCAGGGCCCCACACGACGACGACGCGGCCGGCGCGAGGCCGGTCGTCCGGCAGGCACGCCGGCCTCGCCGCGCCTCCGGCCGGGACCGTGCCCGCGGCACCGGGGACCGCAGCCGGCCCGGGCGGCGTGTCGGCCGCGTCGAGCGCATCGGGGAGCGAGCCGAGGTCGTCGTCGGGGACGACACGCGCGATGCCGACCCGGGAGGCGCGGGCGCGGGCGGCGTCCTCCCCGACACCCGCCGGGACGACCGCCACGGCACGCAGCCCGTGGTGGCGGAGCTGGTCGACGGCCGGTGCGTCGAGGCCGGGAGCGTCGACCGCAACCAGTGCGACGTCGGCCTGCCCCGCGGCCGCGGCCGCGAGCAGCTCGTCGACGTCGACACAACGCTTGAGCAGGACGGTCGCCGGGCTCTGCTCGAGCAGGGCGACGACGGACGGCTCCCAGGGAGCGCCCGCCGCGACGACGAGGACGACAGCCACCACGCCTCCTAGGACCGGCGGACGACGGTGATCGTCGGCGCGTCGAGCCCGCCCACGAGGTCGACATAGGCCTGGGCCTCACGCTCCGCGGCCGAGACGGTAAGCTGCTCCTGACCGGTCCCGGAGAGCGACTCCTCCGGGAGCACGACCGACACGACGCTCACCTTCGACAGCACCGGTCCGTCATGGCGACCCGCGCCGCGGCCCCCGACATAGACGTCGACCACCGAGCCCTCCCGCACTGAGGGAGGCACCTGACCGGCGTCGACCGCGAGCGGCAGTTGGAGCAGTCCACTCCCCCCGGGGTCGCCCACCGCGCTGCGCGGCAGCAGCTCACCGGCCCCGACAGCACGCACCAGCGCGAGGTCGTCGGGCAGCTCCTCCTCGACGCGGTAGTAGCTCGTGAGGTCGTCCTCGTCGGCGAAGCGCACGTGCCGCACCACCAGGTCGTCGGCGCGAAGCGCCCCACCCGCCGGCTCGTCCTCGGCGACCGCCCACACCTCGACCGTGTCGTCGGCCGAGCCGAGGACACGCGCTCCGGCGACGACGCAGACCGCCACCAGCGCCACGCCGGTCCACAAGCGGGGGTCGCGCCAGCCAGGGCGTGAGGCGCGCACGGCCGGAGGCGCGGCAGCCGGCGCGGCGGTCCCGAGATTCTTTGCCACGCGGACATCATCGGGCGCCCGCCCGCTCCTGTCACGCCCCTTGTCCACAGGCCCGCGAGGGGGACGTGTGCGAAGCGGGTCGGTTTGGGATCATGGTGCTATGCCCGGTGCCCCCCGCTTCCTGACCCTCGCCGACGTGGCCGAGGTGCTCAACACCTCGAGCGCCCAGGTCTACGCGCTGGTGCGCCGCGGAGAGCTGCCCGCGATCAAGATCGGCGGCCGCGGCCAGTGGCGCGTCGAGTCCAGCGCGCTGGAGGACTTCATCCAGCAGATGTATGCACAGACGAAGGCCTTCGTCGCCGACCACCCGTTCGTGGAGACCGAGGCGGAGGCCGACGTCTGACGACCTGGAGGCGCCGTCAGTCCACCTGCGATCCGAGCGTGACCTTCACCGTCCGCTCGCTGCCTCCGTTCACGACCGTGAACCTCACCGTCTCCCCCGGCTGGTGGGCACGGATCGCGACGATGAGCCCGATCCCGCTGGCGACCCGCTGACCGTTGACCGCCGTCACGCGGTCGCCCGCGTGGAGCCCGGCGTCCGCGGCGGGTGACCCCTTCGAGACCGACCGGATCCGCGCGCCACCGATCTCGTTGCCACCGGTCGCGACCTCGGCCCCCACGACCGGGTACGTCGCGTGGCCGGTGTCCAGGATCTGGTGGGCCGTCACCTTGACCTGGTCGATCGGGATGGCGAAGCCCACCCCGATCGATCCCGCCTCGCCGCCGGAGGTGCCACCTGCGGTCGCGATCGCCGAGTTGACCCCGACGACCTGACCACGCAGGTTGACCAGAGGCCCGCCGGAGTTGCCGGGGTTGATCGCGGCATCGGTCTGGACGGCGTTGATGTAGGACAGGTGGTCGGCCGAGTCGCCCGTCGAGACCGGACGGTGCAGGGCGCTCACGATCCCGGCCGTCACGGTCGAGCTCAGGCCGAGCGGCGAGCCGATCGCCACGACCGTCTCGCCGACCCGCAGCCGCTCGGCACTCCCGAGCGCGGCCGGAGGCGTCTTCTGGATCCCGGGCACCGAGAGCACCGCGAGGTCGTAGACCGTGCTGCGACCCACCAGGGTGGCGTCGTACTCGTTGCCGGCCTGGTCGACGATCTCGATCGGTCCGCCGTCCCCGGCCGCGTCGGCCACGACGTGGTTGTTGGTGATGACGTGGCCACGCCTGTCGAAGACGAAGCCGGAGCCCGTGGCGCCGTCCTTGACGCCTTGGTACTCCGCCAGCACCTGCACCGTCACGGGGAGGAGGGCGTCCGCGACCTTCACCACGCTGGCCTGGTCGGAGGAGAGCGGCGCCTTCGTCTCGATGCTCGCCGGGTCGAGGCCACCTGTGCCCGTGCCGGCCACCGGAGCCTCGTCGCCCCCGTCGTGGAGCGCCGAGCCGACGAAGCCGCCGACCAGGCCCAGGACGAGCGCGAGGAGCGCCATCGCCGGCCACGCCCACACACGAGGACGAGCGGCCCGGCGACGGGACGCCGACCGGCCCGGCGGTTCGCCAGGCGGTCCCGGCACCGCGCCCATCGGGTGTTCCCTCGGCTGGTCCGGCACGGGGCCGACGCCCGGCGCGGACTCGGAGGACGGACCGGCGTACGACGGCGGGGGCGAGCCCCACGACGCGGGCGCGGCGGACGGGGCGGGCGGCGGCACCCACGCAGGCGGCGGGGTCGGCCCCTCCGGCGACGACGGCTCGGTCATGCCCCCATTGTGCCCGCGCACATCACGGGAGCGAGGCGTCGGTCCCGGAGGCCGGCCTCGCGACGCGGATCAGACTGACCGGCGGCTCAGCGCTCGTGGGCGCGGCGTGCGACGTGGATGAACGCCACCGTGGTCGACCCCGGATCGACCGTCGTGACCGAGGCCTGGCGATGGAAGGTGGGTGCGGCCGCGGGGCCGGCGCCCACCGCGAGGAGGCCCACCATCGCGGCGCCGACGGCGCCGCCGCCGAAGGCGGCGAACGCGAGCGCTCGGCGATGAGTGTGTCGCGTCTGCTCGAGGCCGAGCAGGAGCTCCGCGGTGGTCGGTCCGTCGAGCAGGGCGCCCTTGAGCCGTTCGGGAGCCGTCGTCGCGGCGTCGCAGCTCAGCCCGGCCAGCCGGTTCTTGAGCCAGCCCTCGCGCTGGACGAGGTCGTGGCAGGCGTCGCACTCCGCGACATGGGCCCAGCAGCGCTCCGCGTCCTCCTCGGAGAGCTGGCCGTCGAGGAGCGCGCTCGCCCGGGCCCCGAGGTGGCCGCCGAGCAGGCTCATCGGGCCCCGCCCCAGAGCACCTTCGGGCCGGAGTAGCGCAGTCGCCCACCCTTCGGCGCACGGTGGGCGAGCGCCTCCCGTAGCATCGCGCGGCCACGGTGGATCCGGGAGCGGACGGTGCCGAGCTTGGCCCCGAGGATCTGGGCGATCTCGTCGTAGGAGAGGCCTTCCACGTCACACAGCACGACCGCGGCCCGGAAGTCCGGCGGCAGCGTCGAGAGGGCACGCTCGATGTCGTCGTCGAAGCGCTGGTCGGTGTAGGCCACGTCGGGGGTCGGGCCGCTGCTGGTGAGGCGCTGGGCGCGCTCGTCGGAGAGCGCGTCGAAGCGGATCCGCTGCTTGCGTCGGGCCTGGTCGAGGAAGAGGTTCGTGGTGATCCGGTGGAGCCAGCCCTCGAACGTGCCGGGGCTGTAGGAGTCCAGCGAGCGGAACACCCGGACGAAGACCTCCTGGGTGAGGTCCTCGGCGTCGGGCCGGTTGCCGGTCAGGCGGTAGGCGAGGCGGTAGACGCGATCGGAGTGCTGCTCGACGATCTCGTCCCACGTCGGAACACCCGCCGCTCCGCCCTCGGCAGTCGCAGGGGTCTCCATCGTGCTCATCTCGCTTCCTCTCGGCCTCACCGGCGCTGTGTCTCCTCCACGCTAGACCCGGCGGCTGAGAGCCGCCTGTGACATTCCGACGAACCCACGGATGCCCCCCACGGATGCCTCGGACACACGGACAACGAACCGGTCCCCGGCGGGGTTCCCGGGCGTGCGGCCCCGCTCGGGATAGGTTGGGCGCGTGACCAGCCCGCTCTCCGCTGCCAGTTGGACCTATGCCGAGGAGTTCGTCGCCGAGGACGAGGTCCTCGCCGCCGCCCGCGCCCGCGCCGACGAGGTCGGCGTCGTGCCCATCAGCCCCGGCGGCGGGGCGACTCTGCGGTTCCTCGCGTCGCTGCTCGACGCTCGGGCGGTCGTCGAGATCGGCACCGGCACCGGCGTGTCGGGGCTCTGGCTGCTCCGGGGCATGCGGGCCGACGGCGTACTCACCACCGTCGACATCGAGACCGAGCACCAGCGGCTGGCGCGCAAGAGCTACACCGAGGCCGGGATCCCGACCCAGCGCGCCCGCACGATCGCCGGCGCCGCGCTCGACGTGCTCCCCCGGCTCACCGATGCCCACTACGACCTGGTCTTCGTCGACGGCGACAAGGCGGAGTACGCCGACTACCTCACCGAGGCGCTGCGGCTGCTGCGTCCCGGCGGTGTCGTCGCGTTCGACAACGCGCTCTGGCACGACCGCGTCGCCGACCCGGCGCAGCGTGACGACGAGACCAGCACCATCCGGGACCTCGGCCGGACGATCGCAGGCCACGACGGTCTCGTCCCGCTGCTGCTGCCCGTCGGCGACGGCCTCCTGGTCGCGAAGAAGGAGTGGGCCCCCGAGGTCTGACTCGCCGAGAGGTCGGTCATTCGCGTCGAGAGGTCACCCGTTCACGAACGAGTGACCTCTCGCGAGGAATCGGTGACGCCTCGGGTCAGCCGCCGATGCCGGCGAGCGGCTCGTCCTGGCCGAGCCAGGTGAGCAGCAGCCGGGCGCCGAAGCCGGTCGGCCCGGCCGTCCACTCATCGCGATCGGCCGGCGCGTCGCCGATCGAGGCGATGTCGAGGTGGGCCCACGGGAGCCCGCCGGTGAAGTGGCGCAGGAAGAGCGCCGCCGTGATCGCTCCCGGGCCGCCGGGGGCGTTGTCGGCGTCGGCGATCTTCGACGCCAGCTTGTCCTCGTAGGCCTCGGCCAACGGCATCCGCCACAGCAGCTCCCCCGACACATCGGCGGCCTCGGCGAGCAGGCGGGCGAGGGCCTCGTCGGTGGCGAAGTAGCCACCGAGCTGCTGGCCGAGCGCCACCTTCATCGCACCGGTGAGCGTCGCGACGTCGAGGATCACGTCCGGCTCGACCTCGTCGACGGCGTACGCCAGCGCGTCCGCCATCACGAGCCGACCCTCGGCGTCGGTGTTGGTGACCTCCGAGGTCCGGCCGCCGTAGTGGGTGATGACGTCACCGGGCCGCAGGGCGGAGCCGGAGACGGCGTTCTCGGCGGCGGCGATGAGACCGACCACCTTGACCGGGCAGCCCACCGCGGCGAGCCCGGCGAGCGTCGCGATGACGACCGCGCCACCGGTCATGTCGCGCTTCATCGTCGCCATGCCCTCGCCCGGCTTGAGGTTGAGACCGCCGGTGTCGAAGGTGATGCCCTTGCCGATGATGGCGACGGTCGGCGTACGACGACCGCTCTTGGCGGGCTTGTAGTCGAGCCGGATCAGGCGCGGCGGCGTCGCGGAGGCCTGCCCGACCCCCAGGATGCCGCCGAAGCCGTCCTTGGCGAGCGCCTTCTCGTCCCAGACCTTGGCGGTGAGTCCCGCGTCCTTGGCCAGTGCGACGGCCTGGTCGGCCAGCCAGGCCGGGTTCTTCAGCGCGGCCGGCACGGTGGCGAGGAAGCGCGCGCGCCAGCCCGCCTCCGCGATCGCGCGAGCGCGCTCGAGGGCGGCGGCGCGATCGTCGCCGAGCTCGGCGAGCGTGATCCGAGCGACCGGTCGCCACTCGGGACCGGCAGAGCGCCAGTGGAACCCGAAGGAGCCGAGCGTGGCACCGACGACGAACGGCTCGAGCGCCAGGTCCGGCTCCACGGCGGGGATCGTGGTCGCGAGCGACTCACGGTCGCGGACGGCGCGGGCGAGGGCGGCGCCGGCACGCCGGAAGTCCGTACGCCGCTGGGCACCGACCCCCACCAGCAGGATCCGCCGGAGCGGCCCCTCGCCGGTGACGGGATAGGAGATCACCTCACCGGCCTTGCCGGTGGCCCCCTCGACCTCGAGGATGCCGAGCAGGTCGTGGGTCTCGGCGAGCACCGTGGCACCGGGGCCGAGGACCAGTGAGCCGGTCTCGTCGGCGGGCAGCACCGGGAGCGCGACGACCTCGGCGTCGACCTCCTCGGGTCCGAGCTCACTGAGCACGAACCGCGGCGGCGTGACCTGGGACGGGAGCGTCAGGGCCGTGGGCATGGGATGGTCGTCGATCAGCCGACGACGTCCTTGAGGGCGTCACCGAGGGCACCGGCCTCCTCGGCGTTGAGCTCGACGACCAGGCGGCCACCGCCCTCGAGCGGCACGCGCATCACAATGCCGCGCCCCTCCTTGGTCACCTCGAGCGGACCGTCTCCCGTCCGGGGCTTCATCGCCGCCATGCGGCACCTCATTCCGTGGGTCTGGCCGGGTCACCGGCCGTGTGTCTGGCGTCGTGGCGCGACGGGCCGACTCCCGAGGAAGTGACCCGGGTCGCACACTGGGCATCTGCCATTATCCCCTATCGCCACCACGCACGTGCCGTCAGGCGGAGGAAAGGCGCGTCCACGGTCGCAGCGCCGCCCGCCCGACGCGTGCGGCAGCATCCATGCAGGTGGTCAGACGACGGACACCGCATAGGCCCAGGTGAGGTAGCCGACCCCGACGAGCATGCCCACGTGGGCGACGATCGACAACCACGGGCCCCGCGACCAGCGGTCGGCAGCGGCGTGTCCGGAGTGACGCCCCCGGCTCGGCAGCCAGCGCACCAGGATGAACATGCCGGCGACGACGACCAGCCAGAGGCACAGCAGCCCGAGGATGCCGAGCAGGTCCGCCCACTCCCCGCCGTTGGCCGAGCGGGTCGGCGCGACCAGGAAGATCACCCAGATCACCAGACCGACCACACCGGCGATGGTGTGGACCGCGAGCATGAGGCCGCCGGTCGCGACCCGACCGGAGGCGCCTCGGCCCAGCCTCAGCCGGGTGAGCAGCACGACGAGCGCCGCCAGCGCGGTGAGCACGTAGACCAGCAGCTCCTTGATCGCCACGGCGGGCATTCTGGCCTAGTCGCGCGGTGTGCCCGAATCGGGCTCCCGGATCTGCCGCTTCGTGGAAGGCTCCGGTGAGGCAACGGTCTCCGTCTCCGCCCGCGCCCCGACCGGGGCTCCGTGGCGGTCCTCGGCCTCCGCCGCGAGCCGGGCGAGCAGCGCGTCGACCTCGCTCATCCGATAGCCCCGGAGCGTCACCGAGAAGCGCACCCGGCGCAGGTCGGCCGCCCCGAGGGGGCGGTCCGCCGGGACGAGCGCGTCGGGGCGGTCGCCGTACTCCTCCGCCATCGGCGCACCCACTCCGGCCGCCACGAGCGCCACGCCCCCGAGCGCGAGGACGATGAGGACGGCGAAGAGCCAGATCACTGGTCCCGAGCCTTCACCATGAGCGCGACCGCTTCCTCGACGTCGTCGGTCAGGGTGAGCATGTCGAGGTCGGTGTCACCCATCCGGCGGTCGGCGACGACGGAGTCGCGCAGCCAGTCGATGAGGCCGCTCCAGTGCTCGACGCCCATGAGGACGATCGGGAACTGCGTGATCTTCTGGGTCTGGACCAGCGTCATCGCCTCGAAGAGCTCGTCCAGGGTGCCGAGCCCGCCCGGCATGACGATGTAGCCCTGGGAGTACTTCACGAACATCGTCTTGCGGACGAAGAAGTAGCGGAAGTTGAGCCCGAAGGTCACGTAGTCGTTGAGCTGGTCCTCGAAGGGCAGCTCGATGCCGAGGCCGATGCTCTGGCCACCGGCGTCGCGAGCACCCTTGTTGGCGGCCTCCATCGCTCCCGGGCCGCCGCCGGTGATGACCGCGAACCCGGCGTCCGCGAGGGCGGAGCCGACCTTCTCGCTCAGGGCATACATCGGGTGGTCGGGCGGGGTGCGCGCCGACCCGAAGACCGCGATCGCGGGACCCACCTCGGCCAGGTCGTTGAAGCCCTCGACGAACTCGGCCTGGATCTTCAGGACGCGCCAGGGGTCGGTGTGGACCCAGTCGCTCTCCCCGCGCGAGTCGAGCAGCCGCTGGTCGGGGGTGCTGCCGGCCGGTCGTCCCTGCGTGGGGCGTGGACCGGCGCCGGAACGACGGGTCATGCTTCTCCTCCCAGCCACGTGCGCAGCACGCGCTCGCAGCGCTCGATGTCAGCGATCGGCACCCGTTCGTCCTGCTTGTGGGCGAGCAGCGGGTCGCCTGGGCCGAAGTTGACCGCCGGCACCCCGAGGACCGTGAAGCGTGCCACGTCCGTCCACCCGAACTTCGGGCTCGGCGCACCGCCCACGACCCCGAGGAACTCCTTCGCGGCCGCGCGGTTGAGGCCCGGCAGCGCGCCGGGGGCGCTGTCGACGACCGTCACGTCATAGCCGCCGAAGAACTCCCGCACGAACGCCTCGGCCTCGGCCTCGGAACGGTCGGGTGCGAACCGGTAGTTGACGGTCACGACGCACTCGTCCGGCACGACGTTGCCGGCGACTCCGCCCGAGACGAAGACCGCGTTGAGCCCCTCGTGGTATTCCAGCCCGTCGATGACCGGGCGGCGGGCGTCGTACGCCTCCAGACGGCGGAGCACCTCGCCGGCCCGGTGGATCGCGTTGCTGCCCATCCAACTGCGGGCGCTGTGGGCGCGCTCGCCGCTGGTCCGGACCTCGACCCGCAGGGTCCCCTGACAGCCGGCCTCGACGCCGGCGTTGGACGGCTCCATCAGGATCGCGAAGTCCGCGGCGAGCAGCTCCGGGTCGCTCGCGGCGAGCTTGCCGAGGCCGTTGTGGACCGCCTCGATCTCCTCGGCCTCGTAGAGCACGTAGGTGACGTCGCGGTTCGGCGCCCGCAGCTCGGCAGCGAGCTTCAGGATCACGGCGTCGCCACCCTTCATGTCACAGGTGCCGAGGCCGTGGAGGTAGGTCCCGTCGTTGCGGCACGGCAGGTTGTCGTTGAGCGGCACCGTGTCGAGGTGGCCCGCGATCACGACCCGCTCGGGCCGGCCGAGCTCGGTGCGGGCCACCAGGGTGTTGCCCCGGCGGGTGAGCGTGAGGTGGTCGTAGGCCGACAGCGCCGCCTCCACCGCGTCGGCGATCGCCTTCTCATCGCGGCTCACCGACTCGATGTCGACCAGCTGTTGGGTCAGGGTCACCACGTCCGTGGTCAGGTCGAGGTGGGGCTGGTTCTCGGTCACGGGACTAGTGAACCAGCCGCCCTCGAGGTTGTGAGTGCCAACGTGGTCGATAGGCCGCGCTGGCACTCACAACACCGGTCGTCATCAGGCCTTGGCGAGCGCGACGGCCGCCTTCTCGCCGTCGCCCACAGTGACCTCGGTGGCTTCGCCGGGCCCGGCCGCCTCCACCACGTCGTACGACGTCGCGAGGGTCTCACTGGCGATCAGCTCGGCGTGCGTGGTGGCCGCGGCGCGGACCGCCTCGCCGCCGGCGACGACCAGCGAGATCCGGTCCTCGACGTTGAGGCCCGCGTCCTTGCGGGCCTGCTGGACGGCCCGGACCAGGTCACGGGCGAGGCCCTCGGCGGCGAGCTCGGGCGTGACGACGGTGTCGAGGACGACGAAGCCGCCGTGGGCGAGCATGCCGACCGCGATGCTGTCGTCGGCTGCTCCGGCGACGGTCTCGAGGGAGTACTCCCCCTCCCGTAGCGCGAGGCCGCCGGAGGTGACGGTGCCGTCCTCCGCCACGGACCAGTCACCGGTCTTCGAGCCCTTGATCGCGAGCTGGACGTCCTTGCCGAGCCGCGGCCCGGCGGCACGGGCGTTGACGGTGAGGCGCTGGGTGACGCCGTACTTCTCCGCCTCGGGGTCGTCGGCGGCGAGCAGCCGGACCGACTTCACGTTGACCTCGTCGGCCACGATGCCCTCGAACCCACCGATCTCGGTGCCGACCACGGTCAGCCCGCCCAGCGGGAGCCGGTTGCGCAAATGACGCGCCTTGCGCAGCGCGGACGTCGCCGAACAGACCGCGCGGACGTGGTCCATCCGCGCCACGAGGTCGTCGTCGGCCGGCAGGTCCTCGACGCTCGGCCAGTCGGTGAGGTGCACCGAGCGGCCGCCGGTCAGACCCCGCCAGATCTCCTCCGTGGTCAGCGGCAGCAGCGGCGCGACCACACGGGTGGTGGTCTCGAGCACGGTGTAGAGCGTGTCGAAGGCGGCCTGGTCCTCGTCCCAGAAGCGGTCGCGCGAGCGGCGGATGTACCAGTTCGTGAGCACGTCGAGGAAGCGCTGCGTCGCCTCGCAGGCGTCGGCGACGTAGTAGAGGTCCATCGCCCGGGTCATCTCGGCGACGTAGTCGCGCAGCTTGGCCAGGATGTAGCGGTCGAGCGGATCGGTCGACGCCGTCGACCAGGAGCCCTCGATCCCTCCGCCGTCTCCGCCGGTGTTGGCCCCCGCCGAGTTGGCCCCCGCCGAGTTGGCATAGAGCTGGAAGAAGTACCAGCTGTTCCACAGCGGGATCATCACCTGGCGCACCGAGTCGCGGATGCCCTGCTCGGTGACGATCAGATTGCCGCCGCGCAGGATCGGGCTCGACATCAGGAACCAGCGCATCGCGTCGGCGCCGTCGCGGTCGAAGACCTCGGAGACGTCGGGATAGTTGCGCAGCGACTTCGACATCTTGTTGCCGTCCGAGCCGAGCACGATGCCGTGGCTCACGCACGAGCTGAACGCCGGCTTGTCGAAGAGCGCCGTCGCCAGGATGTGGAGGGTGTAGAACCAGCCGCGGGTCTGGCCGATGTACTCGACGATGAAGTCACCCGGGAAGTGGTGCTCGAACCAGTCGGCGTTCTCGAAGGGCACGTGGTTCTGGGCGAACGACATCGAGCCGGAGTCGAACCACACATCGAGGACGTCGGCGACTCGACGCATCATCGACCGGCCGGTCGGGTCGTCGGGGTTGGGCCGGACCAGCTCGTCGACGTAGGGCCGGTGCAGGTTGGGGTTGCCGTCCTCGTCGCGCGGGAGCGTGCCGAAGTCACGCTCGATCTCCTCGAAGGAGCCGTAGACGTCGAGCCGGGGGTACGCCGGGTCGTCGGACTTCCACACCGGCACCGGACTGCCCCAGAAGCGGTTGCGGGTGATCGACCAGTCGCGGGCGTTGGCCAGCCACTTGCCGAACTGGCCGTCCTTGATGTGCTCGGGCACCCAGCGGATCTGCTGGTTGAGCTCGAGCATGCGGTCCTTGAACTTCGTGACCTCGACGAACCAACTGCTGACGCCCTTGTAGATCAGTGGGTTCCGGCAGCGCCAGCAGTGCGGGTAGGAGTGCGTGTAGGTCTCGCGCCGCAGCAGCACCGTGCCCGGCGTGACCGCCCCGGACCGCTCGCCGCGGGTGGTCGCCTTGAGGTCGTCGATGATCGCCAGGTTGGCGTCGAAGACCAGCAGGCCGGCGTACTCGTTCACCGGTGCGGTGAACTTCCCGTCCTTGCCGACCGGCATCACCGGCGCGATCCCCTCGCGGTCGGTCACCTCCTTGTCGACCTCACCGAAGGCGCCGGCGGAGTGCACCAGGCCGGTACCGTCCGTCGTCGTCACCGCCTCGTCGGCGGCGACCACGCGGAACGCGTTCTCATGGCCGGCGAAGTAGCTGAACGGCGGCGCGTAGGTCAGCCCGAGCAGGTCGGCGCCGGTCCCCCGCCAGAGGATCGGCGGCTCCGCTCCGTCCTCGAGGTCGGGAAAGAGCTCGCGCTTGTACGCCGCCAGCCGGGCCGCCGCGATGACGAACCGCTCCCCGTCGCGATCGACGGCGACGTACTCGATCTCGGTGCCGACCATGACGGCGAGGTTGCTCGGCAGCGTCCACGGCGTCGTCGTCCAGATGAGGAGCTTCGCGCCCTCGAGCTCGCTGCCCGGCGTCGTGATCGTGAAGCCGACGGTTACGGCCGGGTCCTGCCGGTCCTGGTAGACGTCGTCGTCCATCCGCAGCTCGTGGTTGGAGAGCGGGGTCTCGTCGTTCCAGCAGTACGGAAGGACGCGGAAGCCCTCGTAGACCAGGCCCTTGTCGTAGAGCGTCTTGAACGCCCAGATGACCGACTCCATGTAGTCGGGGTTGAGCGTCTTGTAGTCGTGGTCGAAGTCGACCCAGCGCGCCTGCCGGGTGACGTAGTCGCGCCACTCGTCGGTGTACTTCAGCACCGAGGCCCGCGCGGCGGCGTTGAACTTGTCGATCCCCATCTCGTGGATCTCGTCGGTCGTCTTCAGTCCGAGCTGGCGCATCGCCTCCAGCTCCGCCGGCAGGCCGTGGGTGTCCCAGCCGAAGCGACGCTCGACGCGCCGCCCGCGCATCGTCTGGTAGCGCGGGACGATGTCCTTCACATACCCGGTCAGCAGGTGGCCGTAGTGGGGCAGGCCGTTGGCGAACGGCGGCCCGTCGTAGAAGACGAACTCGTTGCTGCCGTTCTCACCCGCCTCACGCTGGTCGATGCTCGCCTGGAACGTGCCGTCCTTCTCCCAGTAGGCGAGGATCCGCTCCTCGATCTCGGGGAAACGGGGGCTCGACGGGACGGTCTTCGACTCGTTGGTCGTGACCTTGGGGTAGGCCATGGGCGGCATCTCCTGCGGCTGGTCTGTGGTGCGTCGGCTCAACAACCACAGGGACGACTCACGCCGCGGTACCACCCTGCTTGCGATCCCCTGCTCGGGAGCGCCACTTCGTTCCTGGCTGTGACGGGCCTACCCGCCGGGTTCTACTGGGACCTCGGTGATCGAGCCGATCGAGGTCTGTTCTTCCCGGGGCTCGCCGCTGATGACGGCTCAGACGCCTCTGGTCCGATCGTACGGCGTCGGCGGCTGCTTCGGCGAAACCGATCGGCGTACGCTCGTCCGCACGCGGTCGGGAGGCGCGGCAGAACCCCACCATCGCGGAACTGTGCGGGGCTCCGGACGCAGGGATGCCCGCACCCTCCCGCCGTGGCGGGAACGTGCCTGCTTCCGGGACGAGTAGGACCTCTCAGGCGCCCCCTCTAGACTCCTCCCCCGTGACTTCCGCTGCCTGGGGCTTCGCCCTGACGACGTACGCCGCCGACAAGACTGTCCTCGACGTGTGGTTCCCCAGCCCTGCGCTGGGTGAGAAGCCCGCCGACGCCGAGGCGCCCGCCGAGCTCACCGCGCTCGCAGGGAGCGACGACCTGCGCGGGGTCACGAAGGCGGTCGAGCTGGTCGAGATCAAGGACCTCGACTCGGCCCCGGAGACCACCCAGGACGTCTGGCTCCGACTGCACCTGCTCTCCCACCGGCTGGTGCTGCCGCACGGCCTGAGCCTGGACGGCCAGTTCGGGCTCCTCACCAACGTGGTGTGGACGAGCGAGGGTCCCTGTGCGGTCGACGGCTTCGAGCTGACCCGCGCACGCCTCAAGGCAGCCGGGCGCCACGTGACCGTCTACAGCGTCGACAAATTCCCCCGGATGGTCGACTACGTGCTCCCGTCGGGCGTGCGCATCGGCGACGCCGACCGGGTTCGCCTGGGCGCCCACCTCGCCGAGGGCACGACCGTCATGCACGAGGGCTTCGTCAACTTCAACGCCGGCACCCTCGGCTCCAGCATGGTCGAGGGCCGGATCTCCGCCGGCGTGGTGGTCGGCGACGGCTCCGACGTCGGCGGCGGCGCCTCGATCATGGGCACGCTGTCCGGCGGGGGCAAGCAGGTCATCTCGATCGGCGAGCGCTGCCTCCTCGGCGCCAACGCCGGCATCGGCATCTCGCTCGGCGACGACTGCGTCGTCGAGGCCGGCTGCTACGTCACCTACGGCACCAAGGTCACCCTCGCCGACGGCTCCGTGGTCAAGGCCGCCGAGCTCTCGGGGGCGTCCAACGTGCTCTTCCGCCGCAACTCGATGACCGGCGCCATCGAGGCCGTCGCCCGGAAGGGCGAGGGCATCGCCCTCAACGCGGCCCTCCACGCCAACTGACGGCCCCCGCCGTCGTATGCCATGAAGAAGCTCGGCATCGCCATCCTGGTGATCGCCGTCCTGGGCGCCGGCGCGGTGATCGCCCTCCAGAAGGCCACCCACAAGCTCGACGACCTCCTCCCTGACCCGGAGGTGTGTACGGCGAGCGTCGACGGCCACTCCGCCGAGCTCGACCCCGAGCAGGCGGAGAACGCGGCGCTCATCACCGGCGTCGCGGTCAAGCGCGGGCTGCCGGCGCGTGCGGCGACGATCGCCCTGGCGACCGCGATGCAGGAGTCGAAGCTCTACAACCTCACCAGCGGTGACCGCGACTCGCTGGGCCTGTTCCAGCAGCGGCCCTCGCAGGGCTGGGGCACGGAGAGACAGATCCTCGACCCGGTCCACGCCACCAACGCGTTCTACGACGCGCTGGTCCGCATCGACGGCTACGAGACCATGGTGATCACCGAGGCGGCACAGAAGGTCCAGCGCTCCGGCTACCCGGAGGCCTACGCCGCGCACGAGCCCGACGCCCGCGTCCTCGCCTCCGCGCTCACCGGCTGGTCCCCGCACGCGTTCGCCTGCCGGCTCGACGACCCGTCGGCCGGCGCGGGCAAGCCGCGGGTGCTGCGCAAGGACGTCACGGGCCTCTTCGGCGCCCTCGTCGGCGCCGTCTCCCAGCGCGGCCGCCAGGTCACCATCACGGTGCCGTCCGGGAGGAGCCAGGACGTCCACGGCTGGGCGATGACGTCGTACGTCGCCGCCCAGGCGCAGCGGCTCGGCGTCCGCGCTCTGGAGTACGACGGCCGGCGCTGGACCACCGGGAAGGACGGCGGCTGGGTCGCCGACGACACCGCGGGACCCGACCGGATCGTCGTCACGCTCAGCTGAGCCGCGAGGAGGCGCCCGCCGTCAGGCGTTGAGCAGTGCGAGGGCAGCGGCGACGAGCGCCACCCCGGCGGTCAGCAGTCCCTGCACCCAGGTCAGGACGCGACTGGCCGGCCGGTCGCCACGCTCCCCGGCGCGGCCTCGCGCTCGGGCGGCCAGACCGAGGACGAGCGCGAGCCCGAGACCGGCGGCCGGGGCCGCGGTCGGCCAGTAGCGCGAGCCCGCCACGTGGACGAAGGGCTGCACGAGCAGGCCCCCGAGAAACAGCTTGAGCCCGATGCTGAGCAGCTGGGCGTCGTACGACCGGCGCGTGACGAGGAGGAGGACCGCGACACCGCCGAGGATCACCGGCCAGAAGAGCCAGCCCGTCACGCGGGTGATGAAGGTGAGCTGGCCGACTGCGGCGTCGTGCGGACCGTGCAGCACCTCGGCGTAGCCGGCCGGCTCGCGCAGGTAGTTCTCGAAGTCCGTGACGACCTGGTCGGCGTAGCGGTGGGGCGTCAGGCCGCGCAGTGCGTACGACGCCATCTGGCCCTGGACCTCGACCTCGCTGTGCCCCGTGGCGCGCGCCACCTCCCGCGAGTAGCGCACGGGCCCGAACCACATCGTGCTGTCCGGATCGCACGGCCCGTAACACATCAGGGTGGGGTCGCCGAAGGTGTTGCCGAGCCCGAGTGGCACCGAGGTGGTGGTCACCACCCGGCCACCGAGCGCGTGCGACGCACCGATCGACCACGGCAGCAGCAGCGCCACGAAGACGACCGCGGAGAGGGCGAGGGCGCCGAGCGCACGCCGGCGCTCACCCCGGCGGGTGCGACCGCGCAGCAGCCAGAGGACCGCGAGCAGGGCCGCGGCGGCCATCCCCGCGAGCAGCGGCATCGTGCTGCCCCGGACGTAGAGCGAGCCGACCGCGACCAGACCGAGGAGCGCCCCCTGGCGCAGCGTCGGGACGTGGCCCGCCGCGAGGCCGCGGACGACCGCGACGAGCCGCGTGACCAGGAGCACCAGGAGGATCCCGGCGGGCATGTCGCCGTACATCGTGGCGCCGAAGAGCACCCACATCGGGATCAGGCCGGGGATGACGGCGACGACGACGGCGTACCACGGACCCAGGACGCGGCGGACGTCGAGCAGCGCGGCGATGAGGAGGAGCGTCGTGACGACGCTGACGTAGAGCCGCACCTGGCCGATGTCCGCGTGCGGCAGCACCAGCAGCAGCGGCGTCATGAGCAGCGGTGTGCCCGGCATGAACCAGCCGTTGCCGACGACGTTGTCGCGCAGCTCCGCGCCGTGGGGAGCGTGGAGCGACACCAGGTCCCGCACGAGGTTGGAGAGCGCCCGGGCGGCGTCGAGGTAGTACTTCTCGTCGCCGATCGGGGTGCGCTCCTGCACCCGGGTCCACATCACCCAGGCGAGCACGAGGTGCGACGCCACGAGGACGAGCAGCAGCAGGTCCGCCCGTGATCGGCGCGGCCGGCTGACCGCGGCCACGCTCTCCTTCTCCAGGACGGCGGTCACGGCGCGGCCGTCCGCTTCGTCGAGGCCGGGTCCGCACAGGTCGGGTCGGCCGGGCGCTGGTCCGCCACCCGCGGCAGGGTGAGGACGACGGTGCCGCGCACGATCGAGCCGGCGGGCACGCCGTCGAGCGGGGTGACTACCGCGGCGCCGGCCGGGAGCCCGGCCGCCGACAGCTCGGCGTCGAGCATCCGCCGCACCGTCGCGGCGTCCCGCTCGTCGTACTGCAGGACGAGGCGGCGGTGGGGCCTCGGCGTCGCGACGTCGGCGTCGCTGCGCACCTGGTAGGGGAAGTCGAACCGGAGCCCGGCAGGCAGCGGGTAGCAGCCGTTCGCGAGCGCGTCCGCTGGCACGGGCGGCCGGTAGTCGGCGGTCGGCTCGGCGCGCCCGAACCTCGGGCTGAGCGCGACCACCACCACTGCTACGAGAGCGACTGCCCACCCCAGGATCCGCACGACGGTCACCTTAGCCACGGCCACATGAGCGGCCGATGAAGCCGGCACGGACGCCCGCCGACGCTCGGGAGGCGGGAGCCACCCGTCGAGGAGCGTCAGGCGGTCAGTCGCGCGACGGCGGCGTCGACGCGCTCGTCGGTGGCGGTGAACGCCACCCGGACGTGCTCGGCGCCGGCGGGACCGTAGAAGTCGCCGGGCGCCGCCAGGATGCCGCGCTCGGCGAGCCAGGCGACGGTGTCCCAGCAGCTCTCGCCACGGGTCCCCCACAGGTAGAGCGACGCCTCCGAGTTGTCGATGGCGAAGCCCGCGTGGGCGAGAGCCGCCTGCAGCTTGGCCCGGCGGGCGGCGTAGACGGCGTGCTGCTCCTTGGCGTGCTGGGCGTCGCCGAGCGCCGCCACCATCGCCGCCTGGATCGGGTCGGGCACCATCATGCCGAGGTTCTTGCGGACGGCGAGCAGCTCCCCCAGCACGGCCGGGTCGCCGGCGACGAACGCGCAGCGGTAGCCGGCGAGGTTGGAGCGCTTGGAGAGCGAGTGGACCGCGAGGAGGCCCTCATGGGAGTCGCCGCAGACGCTCGGGTGGAGGACCGAGATCGGCTCCGCCTCCCAGGCGCACTCGAGGTAGCACTCGTCGGAGACGAGCAGCGTGCCGCGGTCGCGACACCAGTCGACGACCTTCTTGAGGTGCTCGACCGGGAGCACCCGGCCCGTCGGGTTGGACGGGCTGTTGAGCCAGAGGATCCGCGGGCGCTCCGGCCCGATCGCGGTGAGGCTGTCGGTCGCGAGCGTGCGGGCCCCGACGAGTGCGGCGCCGACCTCGTAGGTCGGATAGGCCAGCTCGGGGTAGACGACCAGGTCGCCGGGGCCGACGCCGAGGTGGAGCGGCAGGCTCGCGATCAGCTCCTTGGAGCCGATGACCGGGAGGACCCCGTCGAGACCGAGGCCCGTCACGCCGTGGTCACGCGCGAGCCAGTCGATCGCGGCCTGGCGGGTGGCCACCTTGCCGATGGTGACGGGGTAGCCGTGCGAGTCGGCGGCCGCCTTGAGCGCGTCCTGCACGACCTGCGGCGTCGGGTCGACCGGGGTGCCGACCGAGAGGTCCACGATGCCCCCGGGGTGCTGGCGCGCCGTCGCGGCGTACGACGTCAGCTTGTCCCAGGGGAAGTCGGGGAGCCTCCCCGAGATCGGTCGGTCGGCGAGCGTCATCGGTGGATCAGTGGTCCTGGTTCTGCGGCTCGAGGGCGGCGATCATCGGGTGGTCCTTGTCGATCTCGCCCATCTTGGCGGCACCGCCCGGCGAGCCGAGGTCGTCGAAGAACTGGACGTTGGCGTCGTAGTACTCCTTCCACTGCTCCGGCGTGTCGTCCTCGTAGAAGATCGCCTCGACCGGGCAGACCGGCTCGCACGCACCGCAGTCGACACACTCGTCGGGGTGGATGTAGAGCATCCGCTTGCCCTCGTAGATGCAGTCGACGGGGCACTCATCGACGCAAGCCCGGTCCTTGACGTCGACACACGGCTGGGCGATGACGTAGGTCATGCGGGTCCTCCATCTGGGAGGCCCTCTGCGCGGGGGCAGAGGGCCCTGCGGGTCACGGTAGGGGGCCAGCCTAGTATCCCGACGTGCCCGCACATCTCCTGGGACCGCATGTCGTCGGGCAGCGGGTCGTCGTACGTCGTCTGCTGCCCGGCCGGACCGGCCCGACCGGTGGCCCCGCGTTCACCGACCTGCTCGGCGTCTGCCTCTCCTGGGGCGACGGGGTCGCCGTCATCGAGCCGGCCTCGGGAGAGCCGGTCGAGGTGCCGATCTCCCTCATCGTCTCCGGCAAGCCGGTGCCGCCGCGGCCCTCCGTGCGGGGTCGGGTCTCGGCGCGCGCGGCGGAGCTTCACACCGCCGCGCTGGTGCGCGGCGTCGAGACGACGGTGCTCGGTGACTGGCAGCTGCGTCACGAGCCGGCCCCCGTCGGGCGAGTGCGGTCCCGCTTCAACTCCTGCCTCGCGATGGGCGACCCGGGCCTGCCGGCCGCCGCCGCCCTCGACGACGTCACGGCCTTCTACACCGCGCGCGGGCGTACGCCGCAGGTGCAGGTGGAAGCCGACGCCGACGTGGAGGCGGCGGTGCGCTCCCTGGGCTGGGCGCCCGTGCCGGGCAAGGACGCGCTCTTCCTGCTCGCCTCCCTCGCCCAGGTACGCCGCCGGCTGCCGCCCATGGCCGAGCAGCCGCGGGCCGACATCGACGGTGTCTACCTGTCCGTGCGCACGCCCGCGGCCCACGGCGAGGCCGGTCTCGACGGCGACTGGCTCGGGCTGCACGGCCTGGTCGTCGAGCCCGAGCACCGCCGGAAGGGGCTCGCCCGGGCGGTCATCGCCGCGCTCCTCGACGCCGGCGCCGAGCACGGCGCCACCACCGCCTGGCTCCACGTCGAGACCGACAACGCGCCGGCGATCGCGCTCTATGAGTCGCTCGGGTTCGTCGAGCACCATCGCTGCCGCTACTACACCGCACCGCAGGCTGACTGACGCGTCGGTCAGCGGCAGTCGACCTCGTCCTGAGGGATGTAGGTGGTGTGCAGCTTCTCCGTCTTCGCGACCGCCGACGACCCCGGCTTGTGGAAGTAGCGCCACACGTCGATGGAGAACCCGTCGGCGCCCGAGGTGGTCTCGCAGTTGCCGCTCAGGGTCTGCTTCTTGTAGGGCGTGAAGGCGTAGCGCGCCCCGGTCCGCGTGGTGATGTCCCAGACCTTGGTGGACCACAGCGACACCGTCACCGATCCCTGGGACGACGGGGTGGCGGGGTCGATGAAGGCGTGCACGAGAACGCCGTACTTCGTGTCGTTCTTGAACTTCAGGTCGACGCTCGGCCAGGCGACGGTGGCCTCCCGACCGATCGGGTAGCGGGAGATGTAGAGCGAGTGCGGCTTGTGCTCGACGTCCTCGAGGCCGGCGAAGAAGGCCGCGTTGAAGGTCGTGGTCGCGAGTTGGGAGACACCGCCACCGAGGTCGGACTTGAAGACGCCGTTCTGGATGGTCCAGCCCTCGGTGAAGCCGTTCGCCCGGGTGCGCTCCCCCACGATGCCGTTCAGCGAGAAGGTCTCCCCCGGCTTGAGCACGGTTCCGTCGATGAGGTGCGCCGCACGACCGATGTTGACGTTGCGGTAGTTCGCGTAGGGAAAGTGGGTGGTGAACTCCGAGACCTTCCGGGTGATCCGCAGCGCCCGGGCGTCGGCGGTGGTGAACTCCGGCTCGGCCACGGTCGCGCGCACCTTCTGGGTGCGCCGGCCATCGGGGCGGGCGACGAGGTCGAGGAAGACCTTGGCGACCTCGTCGGGGTCATAGCTGACGCCCGGCTTGGCGGGGATCACGCGCGGCTTGCCGCGGACCAGCCGCACTGTGGCGTTGACCGGGGCGCTCCGGTCGCTGGCGAGGCCACGGCCGACGAGGGTGCGCAGTCGCCTCTCGTTCAGGGCAGGCTTGAGGGTGCCGTCCTCGGGGACGAGCGACAGCGCGCTCGCATAGCCGCGTGGCGCGATCCGCACCGGTGACCTGCCGAAGACCAGCGTGACCGGCGCGCTCATCGCCGGGTTGGCGAAGTCGTCGACGGCCGTACGGACGTCGGCGTCGTCGATGGCGGGCGCGATGTCGCGGAGTCCGAGCCGGACCCGGCGGCCGTCTCCGGTGGCGAGGTAGGCCGACCGGAGCGCCTCGCCCAGCCGCGTCGGGTCGACCCCGCGGCCGGTCACCGGGTCGGTGACGCTCACCTGCGCACCCCGGAAGCTGACCGCGCCGTCCGTCGCCGGCCGCCCCGCCTTCTCGTCGATCCTCGTCGCGACGGCCGCCAGCCTGGTCCGGTCGACCCGGACGACGGGCGTGAGGTCGCGGCCGTCGGTGTAGTGGCTCCACAGCCTGCGCGGGTCCCAGCTGCGGGTGGCCGCGCCGGTGTCGACCGTCGCGCGCGCGTCGAGGGAGAGGCCGGCCTCCGTCGGGTCGACGCTCACCTCGGTGCCCTCGACCACCACCGTGATCGGCTGCGCCATCCGGCCGGCGAGCGCGTCCTGCAGGTGGGCGGCGGCCGCGGCCGGCGTACGGTCGCCGACGTCGACGCCCGCCACCGACGTGCCGTGCGGAAGCTCGTCGCCGGCCGCATAGTAGGCCGCCGCCCAGCCCCCGCCGACGAGCAGCGCCAGGACGAGGACGACGACGAGGACGGCCTTGCCGCCGGCGTTCTCCTTCACGCGGGCAGCGTAGGCGACCGCGCCGCGCCGGGCCTGGACGTCGGCCGTGTCCCTGCGCCCGGGCTAGCGCGATCGGCGCCGGCCGACCGGGAGGGTGGCCAGCGCGCCCACCAGGAGCACGAGCCCGACTCCGATCAGCAGGTAGCCGGGCGCGTCGGAGGCGACGGCGTAGTCCCCCTCGGGTCGGGGGACCATCGCCAGCCCGAGCGCGACGAGCCAGCCGACGGCGTACGACGCACGCGACCAGAGTCCGGGCGGGAGCGCGACCAGCGCGGCGAGCGTGGCGACGGCACCGAGCGCGAGGCCCCACCAGCGTGCGTGCAGCGCGACGGCGGACAGGCCGACGACGAACCCGGCGCCGAGCAGGCCGAGGGCGGCGGCCGCCCGAAGGCCGGCCCGGCGGGTCACAGCCCTGCGAAGAGGTCGGTCTCCAGGCCGTCGGGACCGACCGGACCCAGCGTGCCCTTCGCGATCCGGAAGTGCTCGGTACCCCAGACCTGGTTGCCGAGGTTGTTGGAGAGGGCGAAGAAGGGGCCGTCGACGGTGATCTGGGTCGGGTAGGCCCGCATCGCGGCCATCTTCTGGTCCGCGTAGGCCGTGGCGTCCACCGCCGCCGCGAGGTCCTCGTCCGGGGTGGTCATCGGGAGCGGCCCCTCGGGGTCCAGGCCCTCGAAGGCGGTCGTGTCGCCCGCCGCGCGGACGGCTCGCAGGCCCTCGCGCATCCGGCCCTCCGACATCGCCAGCCAGTAGATCTTGGTGATGTCCCAGGCCTCGCCGAGATCCTTGCGGTAGGACGGCACCGCGGCGAGTTGGGCGGCGTACATCGCGACGCGGTGGGCCTGGATGTGGTCGGGGTGGCCGTAGTTGCCGAACTGGTCGTAGGTGACCAGCACCTGCGGCCGCACCTCGCGGACGATCGCGACGAGATGGTCGGCCGCCTGGGTCAGGTCGGCCTTCCAGAACGCGTTGTCGTGGAGGGTGTCCGCGGGAATGGCGTAGCCGTCGGGGTGCCACTGCATCCCGGAGTCACGGTAGGTGCCGAAGCCGCCGAGCCAACGGTGGTCGATCATCCGCCCGTCGGGCGTCGCGAGCGCGGCCATCGCGTCGGCGATCTCACCCTTCCGGTGCTCGCCGAGACGGTCCTCCCGGTCGGCCGCGAGGTGCTCCAGCTCGGGCACGAGGATCTCGCCCATCTCTCCGGCCGTGCAGGTCACCAGCGTGACGCCGCGCCCCTCGGCGAGGTATTTCGCCATCGTCGCGCCCGTCCCGATCGTCTCGTCGTCGGGATGGGCGTGGACAAGGAGGAGGCGCTGCTGCGGTTCGGTCACGACGACGATCCTAGGCGGGCGTCCACGCCTACCGGTCGGGGCGCTTGACCCGTCTCGGTGCCGTGGGCAGGTCGAGCGGCTCCGGGGCGAGCGAGCCGTCGGGTCCGTCGTCGCCAGGAGCGTCCAGCCAGCCGTCGTACTCGTCGACGAGGAGCTCCAGCACCAGCAGCGGCGCGTCCGTGACAACCGCCCAGGGGTGGTCCTCGTCGTCGTCCTCGCCGTGGTAGCGCTCGCGTACGACGTCGGCCGACCACCCCTCGGCACGCAGCTGGGCGGCGGCCGACCGGGCGTCGTCCTCCTCGAAGAAGATCCCCCGTGGCGCGTGGGACGTCGCGGTCAGCGCGTCGGCGAGGTGGGGCAGGAAGGGCCGGTCCGGCGCGAGCCAGTCGACCTCGTCGAGCTCCTCGGCGGTGAGCCAGCGGAGCAGGTCGTGCTCGCGCGGCCGCGGCTCCCCGGCGGTGAGCCGGGCGGTCGCCGCCCGGAGGACATGGCTCTCTCCGATCGGCGCCTCGCCGGGCAGCCAGTCGAGCACCTCGACGACGCAGCCGAGCTCCTCGCCGATCTCCCGGACGAGCGCGGCCTCGGGCGTCTCCTCGGGCTCCACCTTGCCGCCCGGCAGCTCCCAGCGGCCCGCCGTCTCGGGCGGGGTCGTCCGCCGCGCCGCCAGCACCCGCTCCCCCGTCGCGTCCAGGATCGCTGCCGCCACCACGATCGCGCGCTCCGCCATGTCGCCCATTATCCCGATCGGCCCTCCCGCTCAGCAGCGGTGCGCGCGCGTCCAGGCGACCAGATCTGCGGTCTCGTTGGACATGATGCCGTCCACGCCGTCGGCGCGGAGCCGGTCCCACGCGGTCGTCGTGTCGGCGACCCAGGGGATCACCGCGATCCCGGCGGTATGGAGCCGGCGGACCAGGCGCGCGTCGACGAGGGCGTACGCCGGCAGCAGCGCCTGCCCGTGGAAGGAGCGGACGTAGGCGACCGGATCGGCGGGCAGCCGCGTCACCAGCCCGGCGCGCGCGATCTGGGGCGCCAGGTCGGCGGCGTACGCCAGCGCCTGGGGGTCGAACGACTGCAGGACGGTGTGGCTCACGAGGTGCGCCTTCTCGATGAGGTCCACGACGATCTTGACCTGCGCCCGGGTCCAGCCGGCCTTGAGCTCGGGCATGATCCGCACCCCCGTGCGCTGGGCGAACCGGACGATCCGGGCGAACGTCGGCACCCGCGTGCCGGCGTACGACCGGGAGAACCACGACCCGGCGTCGAGCCGCTCCACCTGCGCGAGGCTGAGATCGGAGACCGGCCCGGTGCCGTCGGTCGTGCGGTCCACGGTGTCGTCGTGCATCACGACCGGGACGCCGTCCTTGGTCAGATGGAGGTCGAGCTCGAGGTAGTCACTGCCCAGCCGCTGCGAGCGGCGCTCCGAGGGCAAGGTGTCCTCCGGGGCCTCCCGTGGGGCGCCACGGTGGCCGATCGCCAGGCCGGCGCAGCCGGGCCGGACGAGCGGGATCGGGCCGGCCGCGGCGGGCTGGGAGACGGACGCGCCCGGCGCGCCATCGGTCGCCGGACCGCAGGCGGTCAGCGCCGCGGTGAGGGACACCGCCGCCGTCACGGCGGCGAGGCGGACGCGCGTCGGGCTCACCGCAGCCTCACCGGACGCGCGGCAGTCGGGCGAGCTGGCGCCCCTGGGCGACGAGGCGACCGGCGGAGTCCCAGACCTCGCAGTCCTCCTCGAACATCCCGCCCGCGAGGTGGCGGGTGGCGTGCACGACCTGCAGCCAGCCGGGCGCTGGGCGGTGCCGGACGTGGCAGGTCAGCTCCAGCGTCGGCGCCCAGCCGGGCATCCCGAAGTCGAAGGTCACCGGCGGCAGCGCGTCGATCACCTGGAGCAGGCTGAGCGGGTCGGGCTCGCGACCGTCGGCGAGGCGGTACCACGCACTGATCCGGCCCTGCTCGGTCGGCGCGCCCACCGCCCAGCCGACCTGCTCGGGGTGGAAAAGCATGTCGAACCGCTCGAGCATCGGCGCGGTCCGTCTCATCCTGTCCGGGGCCAGGGAGGCGGCGAGGCACTGCTCGCGCGGGGGCAGGTCCGGCGGGACGGCGGTCACGTGCTCGAGCGGTTCGCCGGCGGCGTGCAGGGCCGCCAGGTCGCCGTACGTCGCGAGGACGGTGAGCCGCAGGTCGTCGCCCTGCCACAGCTCGGCGATCGCCGTCGCGAGCGAGCGGCCGTCGCGTCGTACGTCGATCCGTACCTCCGCGGGCCCGGGGGTGCTCGCGCTGGCGTAGGTCGCACTCATCGTGATCGGGTCCGGCTTGGTGGGGAGGTGCTGCCGGAGCGCGCTTGCGACGACGGCGAGGAGGTAGCCGCCGTTGACGCCCCCACCGACCACCCAGCCGGGCGCCAGCTCCGCGGCGTAGGTGTCGACACCGTTCTTGTTCACCGCGATGTCGCGATCGAACTCGCTCATGGCTGCCACGCGAGGCAACCTATCCGGCAGGATGGCCGGCGTGGACCAGCGACCCTCCGACCGCTCTCCGCATCGTCATCCGCACTGGGTGTACGACGTCGGCGACGAGCCCGACCCACGCTTCTCGCTCGCCAACGAGCGCACCTTCCTCGCCTGGGCGCGTACGGCGCTCGCCGTCCTTGCCGGCGCGGTCGCCCTGCACTCGCTCGACGTGCCGGCCACGGGCTGGCTGCGGACCACGGTCGTCGTCATCCTGGTCGTGCTGGCGATCGTCTGCACGGTCATGTCGATCCTCCGCTGGGCCCGCGTCGAGCGCGCGATGCGGCTGCGGCAGCGCCTGCCCGCCTTCACCGCGGGCTTCGTCCTCGCCGGGTCGCTCGTCGTCGTCGGCGCGCTGCTCGGGATCGCCCTGCTGCTCGACTGACAGCTGCTCGAGTGGGGCCTCGCCGGGTTCCGCGGGCTATCGTGCGCGCATGCCAGAGCCCTCGCTGCCCTCCGTCGCCCTGGAGAACGAGGTGGTGCGGCTCGAGCCGCTCAGCCCGGCCCATGTGGCCGCGTTACGTGTGGCCGTCGACGCCGACCGCTCCTCGTTCGGCTACACCGCCGTGCCGCAGCCTGACGAGGTCGAGGCCTACGTCGCCGACCGTCTGCGGGTCGTCGAGCGGGGGCGGATGGCGTCGTTCGTCCAGATCGAGGCGGCCACAGGCACCGTCGTCGGGCACACGACCTACTGCGGCCCGGTCTGGGTGAAGGGCATGCTCCGTGCGATCGAGGTGGGCCACTCCTGGCTCACGCCGGCCGCCCAGGGAGGCGCCGTGAACACGGCGAGCAAGCTGCTGCTCTTCCGACACGCGTTCGAGCGTTGGGGCGTCGACCGCGTCCAGCTCACCACCGACGCCCGCAACGAGCGCTCCCGCCACGCGATCCTTGCCGTCGGCGGCCTCTTCGAGGGCGTCGCCCGCCGCAGCGGCCTCTCCCGTGTCCCCGGCGAGGAGGGCCGGACCCGCGACACCGCGGTCTTCTCCCTGATCAGCGACGAGTGGCCGGCGACCCGCGCCCGGCTCGAAGCGCGGTTGGCGTCGCGCGTCTGACGATGGGGCCGGGGCACCGACGCCCGGCGGGCGCCGCCCGACCTGGCCGTGCCTGAACAGATTTCTGTTCAGCGCCAACGGCGCTCCGCCGAGGGCGCATCGGAGCCGCATCGGCCACCGTCGCCCTCGTCTCGGCAAAGAGTGTGGCGAGAGCCGCCCGTCCCTCGTGGGACGCGGCGGCTTTGCCTACACTCTTTGCTCTGTCCGGCGTACCCACAGCGCCGTCCGCCCGCAGCCCCGAGCGCCCGGACCGCGACATCGGAGGCATCGCGCGCCGGCGCGTTCCCTACTGTGTCCCCATGGCCCGACTCCGACCGACCCCGCCGGGGCTCCTCGAGGCGTTCCGCGCCCACGAGCAGGCGCTGGCGAGCAACGACGCCGAGACGCTCGACCGGCTCTATGCGCCCGGCCCGGCGACGCTGCTCGGGGACGACACCGGCCTGCTCGTCGGGCACGACGCCGTCCGCGCCTGTTTCGCGACGGCGAACCGCGGCGCCCAGCGCCACCTCGTCCAGACCCACGTCCAGGTGATCGACGACGACCACGCCCTCGTCGTGGCCGTGACCGAGCTGACCCGCGGCGGCCGCGGGCTGCAGACCCAGCTGTGGGCACGCGACGAGGTCGGTCGGTGGCAGGTCACCGCCGCTCACCTGAGCACCCCGCCGCCGGCGTACGACGCCAGCATCTGGCGCCTGGTCGGCGACCCGCTGGTGCCGCCGACCGTCGGGCTCGAGCAGGAGGCGCCGCTGTCGGGCGAGACCGTGGCGGTCAAGGACGTCTACGCCGTGGCCGGCCAGCGGATCGGGGCCGGCAACCCCGAGTGGCTCCTCCACGCCGCGCCGGAGCGTGCGCACGCCGGCGTGGTGCAGCGGCTGCTCGACGCCGGCGCCGCGGTCCGAGGTGTCGCCCGCACCGACGAGCTCGCCTACAGCCTGGCCGGCCAGAACGTCCACTACGGCACCCCACCGAACCCGAAGGCGCCGCACCGTCTGCCCGGCGGCTCATCCAACGGCTCCGCGGCCGCAGTGAGCCTGGGCCACGCGACGATCGGCCTCGGCACCGACACGGGTGGCTCGATCCGGGTCCCGGCCGCCTACCAGGGGCTCTACGGGATCCGCACCACGCACGGCGCGGTGGACCGGACCGGGGTGCTGCCGCTCGCGCCGAGCTTCGACACCGTCGGCTGGCTGACCCGGTCGGCGTTCCTGCTGCAGGCGGTGGGCGATGTGCTCCTGCCGGAGGCGCCCACCGGGTCCGCCACGCGTGACCTCGTCACCGTCCCCGCCCTGCTCGCGCTCGCCGAGCCCGACGTCGCGGCCGCGGTCCGCGACGCCACCCCCGCCGACGCCAGGTCCGAGGACTGGCCGCTCGGCGACCTCGACGTGTGGCTGGCCGCGTTCAGCACCTGGCAGGCATGGGAGGCCTGGCAGGCCCACGGGGCGTGGCTGGAGTCCCGGCTCGACACGCTCGGTGCCGACGTGCGCGGCCGGTTCGAGCGCGCCCGCGACACCGACGCGACGACGGCCAAGGCCGCGAAGGCCACCGTCGACCGGGCCTGCGACCAGATCCGCGACCTGGTCGGCGACCGTGTCGTCGTCCTGCCCAGCGCGAGCTCGGTCGCGCCGTCGGCCGCCGACGCCCAGCAGGCTCGGGACGCCACCCTCCGGCTGACCTGCCTCGCGGGTCTGGGCGGCCTGCCCGCCGTGAGCCTGCCGCTCCGCACGGTGCGGGGCCTGCCCGCCGGCCTCTGCCTGCTCGCGGCGCCCGGTCGCGACCGCGACCTGCTCGCGATGGCCGCCGAATGGCCCGCCGCCGCGGCCCGGAGATGACCGGAGGTCCGATGCAGATCGAGGAGTTCAACATCGTGAGCGCCGCCGAGGCGGCCGAGGTCCTACGCCGGTGTGCCGCGGTCGACTCGTTCGTCACCGCGGTGGTCGCCGGTCGCCCGTACGCCGACCTCGACTCGCTCCTGGCCACGGCCGCCGCGCAGACGGACATGTGGAGCGACGCCGAGGTCGAGACCGCCCTCGCGCTCCAGCCGCCGAGCGGGACGAAGGTCGCCGGCCGCGGGCGCAGCGCCCGCCTCTCGCGCAAGGAGCGCGCGGCCCTGGAGGATGAGGAGGCCGACGTCCTGGCCCGCCTCGACGAGGGCGTCGCGACCTACGAGACGCGGTTCGGCCGGCCCTACCTGGTCCGCGCCGCCGGTCGCGCGCCCGAGCAGCTCCTCACCATCCTGGAGCAGCGGCTCGGCCACGACGACATGACCGAGCATCGCGTGACCCGGGAGCAGCTCGGCGAGATCGCGCTGCTGCGCCTCCAGCAACTGTTCGACGTGGCGCCATGACGAGCACGGACGAGCACTGGCTCCGGCAGGCGGTCGCGCTCGCGGTCACCAACGTGACCGAGGGTGGCGGGCCGTTCGGCGCAGTCGTCATCCGCGACGGTGAGCTGGTCGCCACTGGCCAGAACCGCGTCACCCGCGACCACGACCCGAGCGCCCACGCGGAGGTGCTGGCGATCCGCACGGCCTGCGCGGAGCTCGGCGCCTTCTCCCTGGCCGGCGCCACCCTCTACGCCTCGTGCGAGCCCTGCCCCATGTGCCTGGCGACGACGCTGTGGGCGCGCCTGGACCGGGTCGTCTATGCCGCCGACCGGGACGACGCGGCGCGCGCCGGGTTCGACGACCGCGCCTTCCACGACCTCTTCGGCACCGACCGTGCCCGCGCCGGCTGGCCGAGCCGCCTCGAGCAGCACCGGCTGGACGAGTCCGATGCGCCGTTCGACGCCTGGCTGGCGAAGGGCGACCGCGCCGCCTACTGACCGCCGCCGGGCACGGCGTCCGTCACGGCGTCCGTCGCAGCAGCGGCGGGTAGAGCACCTCGACTCCCCCGCGCCGGAAGAGCTGCGCGGGGCGACCGCCGTCCCGGCTCGTCGTGGCACCCGTCGGCTCGAGGAAGCCCTCGGTCCGGGTCACCTTGCGATGGAAGTTGCGCGGGTCGAGCGTGACGCCCCAGACGATCTCGTAGACCCGCCGCAGCTCGGCGACGGTGAACTCGGGTCGGCAGAACGCCGCCCCCAGCGGGGTGTACTCCAGCTTCGACCGCGCCCGCTCGACGCCGTCGCGCAGGATCGCCGCGTGGTCGAAGGCGAGCTCCGCGCCGCCGCCGGCGAGCAGCTCCTCGACCGGGCACCACTCCGCCCCCGCGGCGTCACCCCCGGCGGCGGGTGTCGGCAGGTCGGGCGCGAGCGCGAGGTGGGCGACGGTGACGACCCGCATCCGCGGGTCACGATCGGGGGCGCCGTACGTCGCCAACTGCTCGAGGTGGACCGCCCCGGGGGTCAGCCCCGTCTCCTCGGCGAGCTCGCGGACAGCGGCGTCCCGCAGATCCTCCCGCTCACGGACGAACCCGCCCGGGAGCGCCCGCCGGCCGGCGTACGGCTCCTCGCCGCGGCGGACGACGAGCGCACAGAGCGCGTCGTCGCGGACGGTGAGCACGACGAGGTCGGCCGTCACGGCGAACGGGGGGAAGTCGGCGGGGTCGTAGTCGGCGCTCGAGATGTGAGCCATGCCGCCCATCCTCCACTAATCATCATCTTGACGACAAGTGCCGTCGTCACTTATCGTCAGTTTAACGATAACCACTCAGGAGGTTCCGATGGCCGACATCGCCCGCTACCCCTTCGTCCGTCACCTGCGCGGGACGGCGACCACGCACGTCCAGCACGTCAAGGGAGGCCGGACCGTCCACAGCGGCACCGGCCAGTCGTTCTGGTTCCGGCCGCTCTCGGCGGTCCTCTCCGAGGTCCCGGTCGACGACCGCGAGCTGCCGCTCTTCTTCCACGCCCGCACCGCCGACTTCCAGGACGTCACCGTGCAGGCGACGGTCAGCTTCCGGATCGTCGACCCGGCCGTCGTCTCGGCGCGCATCGACTTCTCCCTCGACCCGGAGAACGGCCGCTGGCGCGGCAGCCCGCTCGACCAGGTGGCCGGGCTGCTCACCGAGACCGCGCAGCAGTACGCGCTCGACCTGCTCGCCGGCACGACCCTCACCGCCGCGCTCGCGGCGGGCGTCGGGCCGGTCCGCGACGCCATCGCCGCCGGCCTCGCCGCGGACAGCCGGATCACCGAGACCGGGCTCGCCGTCATCGGCGTCCGCGTCGTCGCCCTGCGTCCCGAGCCCGAGGTCGAGAAGGCCCTGCTCACCCCGACGCGCGAGCAGGTCCAGCAGGACGCCGACAAGGCGACCTACGAGCGTCGGGCGCTGGCCGTCGAGCGCGAGCGGGCGATCGGTGAGAACGAGCTGCAGACCCAGATCGAGCTCGCCCGCCGCGAGGAGCAGCTGGTCGCCCAGCGCGGCGCCAATGCCCGCCGCGAGGCGGAGGAGCAGGCCGCGGCCGGCCGGATCGCCACCGAGGCGACGGCGGAGCGCACCCAGGTGATGGCCGAGGCCGACGCGGCCGCGACCCGCGTCACCGGGCTGGCCGCCGCCGACGCGGAGAGCGCCCGCCTGGCCGCCTACGCCGACCTGCCCGAGGGCGTCCTGCTCGGCCTCGCCGCCAAGGAGCTCGCCACCCACCTGCCCGCCATCGACAACCTGGTCCTCACCCCGGACCTGCTCGCACCGGTCCTGGCGAGGCTCGGCGCCGGCAGCGCACGCCGTACGGCCGGGCCCGAGGGCACGGCGAGGAGCGAGTCGTGAGCGTGGCACCCCGGGTGGTCGTCGTACGCCGCCGGACGGAGCTCGAGGAGCTCGTGGCGCACCACGGGACGATGGGCCAGGTCGGCTTCTTCCTCTCGACGCGCGGTCGCGACCTGGCGGAGGTCCGCGACCGCCACGAGGCGACCCGGGCGGCGCTCGACACGGTCACCGCGGCCATCCCGCTCGACTGGCGCCAGGGTGCGGTCGAGCGGGCCGACCTCGACCGGTTCCTCTTCGCGCCCGAGGACATCGTGATCGTCGTGGGACAGGACGGTCTGGTCGCCAACGTCGCGAAGTACCTCACCGGGCAGCCCGTCGTCGGCATCGACCCCGAGCCGGGCCGCAACCCGGGTGTCCTCGTCCGCCACCCGGCCGACGCCGCCGGCGCGCTCCTCCACGACCTGGCTCGGGGCCGCCTGGGCCTCGAGGAGCGGACGATGGTCGAGGCGGTGGCGGACGACGGCCAGCGTCTGCTCGCGCTCAACGAGGTCTACGTCGGGCACGCCAGCCACCAGACCGCCCGCTACCGCCTCACCGCTCCCGGCGACGCCGGCGAGGACCAGGCCTCGAGCGGCCTGATCGTCGCGACCGGAACCGGCGCGACCGGTTGGTGCCGCTCGACCTGGCTGGAGCGCCACAGCGACCTCGTCCTGCCACAGCCGGCCGAGGCGCGGCTCGCCTGGTTCGTCCGTGAGGCCTGGCCCTCTCCCGCGACCGGGACGCGCTGCACGGAGGGCGAGCTGCGCGACGCCGAGGAGCTGAGCATCGACGTCGCCTCGGACCGGCTCGTCGTCTTCGGCGACGGCATGGAGAGCGACAGCCTCGCGCTGGGCTGGGGCCAGCGGGTCGTCGTACGACGCTCCGCGCGGACGCTCCGGCTCGCTGCCTGAGCGTCCTGCCCGCCCACCGGCGGGGCCGTCTACGGTTCATCGAGCCGCGACAGCTGCGTGGCCGGCCGCCTCCCACCGGCTTCGGCGGCACGGCTGGGTCTCGCCGTTGCCGAGGACGCCGAAGGAGCCGGGCGCGTTGACCGACCGTTCGGTCAATGCCCGCACCACGTCCTCGACGAGCCGCGCGGAGCTGCGCGCGGCCGGGGGCCAGGTGGCCGCAGTCGGCCGACGACGCCAACGCGGGCTCGCGCGCCCCGATCTCAGAGGATCGTGGTCACGGCCCGGTGGTGCCAGCTGCCGACCGCGGTGGTGACGGCGATGACGACGCCGGCCGTGAGGAGCCCGGCGCCGAGCTCCACCCGGAGCAGCCCCGCCCCGACGAGGGCACCCAGGAGGATCAGCGCGACGGCGACGAAGCGACGCGCCGTGCCGCCGTCGAGCCAGCCGGCCTTGCCGGCGCCGATCGGGCTGTCGGCGGCGAGACCCGTGAGCGTGCTGGTGACGACGACGGTCGTGACGTCCTTGACCGCGATGTGGCGGGCGGCCGCGGCCTGGGTGCCCATGGCGATGGCCGCGAGCGTCGTCGTGATCGTCATCACCGCCCGCGAGGGGTCCTCGCCGGCCGAGAACAGCAGCGCGGCGAGACCCAGCATGATCGCCGCGACCAGGGCGAAGAGACCGGTGGCGCGCGGGCTCCACGGCTCCTTCTCCGCCTTGAGCACCCGCCCGCCGAACGCCGCGCCGGCGAGGAAGCCCAGCAGCGCGAGCGCAGGGCCCACGACCGGGAGACCGGTGTCGCCGACGAGCGCCATGCCGAGGACGACCACGTTGCCGGTCATGTTGCCGGTGAAGACCTTGTCGAGCCCGAGATAGCCGACGGCGTCGTTGATGCCGGTGGTGAAGGTCAGCACCAGCATCAGCCACAGGTGCATCGTCTCGGTCGGGACGGCGCGGAGTCTCTCGGTCACGGCCGCCATTGTGGGGGACGACGGCGCGGGACTGCTCAGAAGGCCTCCCCGACCTCCAGCGTCCGGCGCGCGCCGACCTCGTGGAGGGACGCCAGCGCGGCGAGGTACGGCTCGGTGAAGCGCGCCTCCTCGGCGAGGGGCCCGAAGAGGTCGGGATCGCGCAGGAAGGCGAGCGGGTCGTCCCGCTGCTGGGCCGCGCGCGCCATCACCTCGTCGCGGCGGCGGTCGACCACCGCGATGGGCTCGCCCTGCTCGTCGACGCCCTCGGCGTAGCGGGCCCAGGATGCGACGACCAGCGCGGACCGGCGGATCTCGCCGCCGTGGTCGAGCTGGTGGCGGATCACCGGCACCAGCCACTTCGGGATCCGGTCGGAGCTCTCCGCGCACAGCCGTGCCAGGGTGTCGCGGATGTGGGGGTTGGCGAAGCGTGCGACGAGCTCCTCGCGATAGGCCGCCAGGTCGACGCCCGGCACGGGCGCCAGCGTCGGCGTCCCCTCCTGCTCCATGTAGCCCAGCAGGAAGCCGACGAAGAGCGGGTCCTGGCACACCTCGTGCGCATAGCGGTAGCCCGCGAGATAGCCGAGGTAGGCCAGCGCCTGGTGGCTGGCGTTGAGCAGGCGCAGCTTCATCAGCTCGTAGGGCTCGACGTCGTCGACGACCTGGACGCCGGCCTTCTCGTACGGCGGCCGCCCGTCCCCGAAGCGCTCCTCCAGCACCCACTGGGTGAACGGCTCGCAGACGACCGGCCAGCCGTCCTCGACGCCGAAGCGGAGCGCCAGCAGCTCACGGTCGTCGTCGGTGGTGACCGGCGTGATCCGGTCCACCATCGAGTTGGGGAAGGCGACCTCCGCGGCGATCCAGGCACCGAGCTCAGGGTCGCGAAGCGTGGCGAAGGCGCCGATCATCCTGCTCGCCACGTGGCCGTTGCCCGCGATGTTGTCGCAGGACATGACCGTGAATGGCGCGACGCCGGCCGCGCGTCGTCGCGCGAGCGCCTCGACGAGGAACCCGAACGCGGTCCGCGGCGTCGCGCCGGGTCGCAGGTCCGCCTGGATCTCCGGGTCGCCGGGATCGAACTCACCGGTGGCCTGGTTGACGTGGTAGCCACCCTCGGTGACGGTCAGCGAGACGATCCGGGTGGCCGGGTCGGTGAGCCGGGCGAGGACGGCGTCGGGGTCGTCCGGGGCGAACAGGTAGTCGACGATCGACCCGATGACGCGCGGCCGCAGCTCGCCGTCGGCCTCCTTCTCGACCAGCGTGTAGAGACACTCCTGGGCGTGCAGCACGTCGCGCATGTGCGCGTCCTGCGGCATCAGCCCCACCCCGACGATCCCCCAGTCGAGCGCCAGCCCGTGGTTCATCAGCTCGTCGACGTACCTGGCCTGGTGCGCGCGGTGGAAGCCGCCGACGCCGAGGTGGACGATCCCCGGCGTCACCGCGCGGCGGTCGTACGACGGGACCGGGACCCGCTCGGCGAGAGCCCCTAGCGTGGCGGTGCCGAGCCGGGTCACTTGACCGCTCCGAGCGACAGGCCCTGGACCAGCTTGTCCTGCGCCGCGAAGCCCGCGATCAGCACCGGGATCGAGATCATCGTCGCGCCGGCGGAGAGCTGGGCGAGGTAGGAGTGCTCGGTCTGGATCAGCGTGTTGACGAAGACCGGCCCGGTCTCCGCGGTGACGCTGGTGAGGACCTTGGCATACAGCTGTTCGTTCCAGGCGAAGATGAAGCAGATGAGCGAGGTGGCCGCGACGCCCGGCATCGCGATCGGCCCGATGATCCGGGTCATGATGGTCATGGTCCCGGCACCGTCGATCGACGCGGCCTCGACGAGGGCGGGCGGCACCTCGGCCAGGAAGGACCGCATCATCCACACCGCGATCGGCAGGTTCATCGCGGTGTAGAGCACCACCAGCACGAACACGTTGTCGGGCATGTGGATGATCTTCGTGGTGAAGAGGTACACCGGCAGGATCCCCGCCACCATCGGCAGCATCTTCGTCGAGAGGAAGAAGAACATCGCGTCGCTCCAGCGGCGGACGGGCTTCACCGCGAGGGCGTAGGCCGCCGGGATCGCCAGTGCCAGCACGATGAGCGTCGACACGACGCTGCAGAACAGCGAGTTGAGCAGCGGCGCCCCGATGCCGTCGGACGTGGCGAAGAGATCGTGGTAGTTCGAGAACGTCAGCGGCGCACCCCAGCTGGGCGGGTAGGTCTGCGCGTCCCCGGGATGGTGGAGCGAGGTCAGCACCATGTAGAGGATCGGCACCACGAAGATGATCCCGATCACCCAGGCGAGGAGCCCGAGCAGCATGGTCGCGGTCCTCCGCTTGCGCCGGACCCGGGCGACGTGGGCCACGGTGGCCGGCGCGTGCGCAGTGCGGGCGATGGCGGTCATCAGCTCTCCTCCTCGGTGAGCAGCGAGGACACGACGCGCAGGCCGAAGGTGGCGACGATGATCGACCCGACCACCACGACCACCCCGAGGGCGGACGCGACGCCGTAGTCCTTCGCGGAGTAGAAGACCTCGTAGACGGCGTACGGGATGTTGGTCGAGTTGAGGCCACCCGTCATGCCGAGCACGGAGTCGAAGTTCTGGACGATGAAGATGGTGCCGAGGACGACGCTGAGCTCGAGGTAGCGACGGATGTGGGGCAGCGTCATGTGGACGAACGTCTGCCAGGCGCTGGCACCGTCCATGCTGGCCGCCTCCATCACCTCCGGGTCACGCGACTGCAGCCCGGCGAGCAGGATCAGCATCATGAACGGCGTCCACTGCCAGATGAGCTCGATCTCGATCGCCAGCTTGGGGTGGCTGGTCAGGAACGAGATGTTCTGGGCATCGTGGACACCCAGCTGGCCGAGCAGCCCGTCGACCAGGCCGAAGCCGGTCTGCAGGACGCCGTTGCCCCAGAAGACGGCGGCCGCGATCGGCACGATGAGGAACGGCGCGATCATCATCGTGCGGACCACTCCGCGGCCGAGGAACTTCCGGTCCAGCAGGAGCGCGATGACCAGCGCCAGCACGGCACTGACCACGACGATCGTGACGGTCATCTCGATCGTGGTGAAGACCGCCTGGCGGTAGGCCGGGGTCGTGAACACCGTCTTGAAGTTGTCGAACCCGGCGAACGACTTGCCGGGCGCGTCCGGCTGGGCGCTCCATCTGATGAACGACATGACCAGCGTCGCCACGAACGGCAGCTGGGTCACCACGATGAGGAACACCAGCGCCGGCAGCAGCGGCGCGCGACGCGCCCAGGACTCGCGCCCCCACTTCCGGTAGGCCGCCACGGGCGGTCCGGCGCTCGTCGTCCTCACGACGTCGTTGTCGGCCACGGTCACGGTCATCTCTGTTCCCTCCTGCGCCCGTTCACTGCTTCTGCCGCTCGCCCGCGGCCTGGGCGAGGCTCTGGCAGCTGTTCAGCGCGGAGTCGGTGCTCTGCGAGCCGGCGATGGCACTGCTCATCAGCTTCGCGCACTCCGTGCCGAAGTCGGTGAAGGACGGGATCCCCACGAACTGGATGCCGGAGTAGGGCCGCTTCTGCACACCCGGGCTCTTCGCTGGCGCGTGCTCGATCGCGCTGCGCGTCGGCTTCGCGAACGCCGAGGCGACCTTGAGATAGGCCGGGTCGGAGTACGTCGACAGCCGCTTGCCCGCGGGGACGTTGGTCGGCCCGCCCGTGTCGCTCCCCGTGTCCTGCTCGACGAGCTTCTCGTACTCCTTGCTGGAGGCCCAGCTGACGAACTTCATCGCGTCGGCCCGGTGCTTCGAGGCCTTCTCGACGGCCCAGGCCCAGGTGTAGAGCCACCCGGACCGCGGGGTCTGGTCGTGCGGTGCGGCGACGTAGCCGATCTTGCCCTTGACCGGCGAGTCGGGGGCCTCGAGCGACCCCGCACCGGCCGTGGAGTCGTACCACATCGCGACCTTGCCCTGCTGCAGCGCGTTGAGGCACTGCGGGAAGCTGAAGGTCGCCGCGCCCGGCTCGCCGTGCTTGCGGACGAGGTCGACGTAGAAGTTCGCCGCCTTCTTGAAGCCGTCGGTGTTGACCTGGGCGTTCCAGTCGTCGTCGAACCAGGTGCCGCCCATCGTGTTGACGACCGTCGTGAGCGGCGCGAGATTGTCGCCCCAGCCGGCGAGACCGCGCAGGCAGATGCCCTTCATCCCCTGCTCCGACTGGTCGACCTTGGCCGCCCACTGGGCGACCTGGTCCCAGGTGGGGTCGGTCGGCACGTCGATGCCGAGCTTGGCGAAGACGTCCTTGCGGTACATCAGGAACGAGGACTCGCCGTAGAACGGCTCGCCGTACACGGTGCCGTCGTACGACAGGGCCTGCGTCATCGACGGGAAGATGTCGGACTGGTCGAAGGAGGGGTCCTTGGCGACGCTCTCCATGCTCGCGATCCAGCCCGCCTTGGCGTAGTAGGGGATCTCGAAGTTGGACAGCGTCGCGACGTCGTAGACCCCGGACTGGTTGGCGAACTCGGTGCTGGCGGTGTCGCGCATGTCCTGCTCGACCTTGACCACGAAGCGCACCTTGATGCCGGTGTCCTTCGTGAAGTGCTTCGCCGTGAGCTTCTGCAGCTCGAGCATCTGCGGGTTGTTGACCATCAGCACCGTGACGGTGTGGGCCCCGCCGCCGACGAACTGCCCGGCGCCGGCCGCGCACCCGGTCATCGCCCCGCCCGCCAGCGCGAGCGACGCCATCGCGGCGGCGGCCCTGGTCGTTCCACGCATGCTGTCTCCTCGTGACGTCGGTCACAGGAAACGATGGTCCAGATCAGCCTCGGACACCTAGCCCGGTGAGGGCGCTCGGGGTGCCCGGTTCATGCCCGGTTCAGGGTCTGCTCAGGCCCGCCTCAGCACGCGCTCAGGCTGAGCAGCCCTGCTCAAACGCGCAGGACGGGCGCGCCGAGCGCGGCATACCGATGCGCCTCCGCGGCCGGGAGCTCCACTCCGGTCACGACCGCCTCGAAGTCGCGCAGCTCCGCGAAGCGGCACAGGCTGCTGGCGCCGAACTTCGTGTGGGCGCCGAAGAGGATGCGGCGCCGGGACCGCTCGATCGCCGCCCGCTTCACGGCCGCGACGGCGGGATCCTGGGTGGTCACCCCATGGTCGCGGGAGATGCCGTTGGCGCCGATGTAGGCGAGGTCGACGACCAGCTCGCCGAGCATCCGGACGGCCCAGTGGTCGACGGTCCCCTGGGTGTGGCCGCGGACGCGTCCGCCCAGGAGGAGCACGGTGACGTCCGGCTCCACCGACAGGCGCGTCGCCACCGGCAGGGACGGCGTCACGACCGTCATCGGGCCGGAGCCGACGAGCGCCTCGGCGATGAACTGCGGCGTGGCCCCCTCGTCGATGTAGACGGTCTCTGCGCCCTGGCGGCGCTGCGCGGCCGCGGTGGCGACACGGTGCTTCTCGGTGACGTCGGAGGCGGAGCGGAAGTCGAGGTCGGTCTCGAAGCCCGCGGTCTCGACCGCGACGGCACCGCCGTAGACCCGCTGCACGACACCGCGGTCCGCGAGGATCTTCAGGTCGCGACGGAGCGTCTCGACGGCGACGCCGAGCTCGGGCGCGAGCGTCGTCACGCTGACGCGTCCCTCGGCGCGCGCCCGCGCGAGGATCGCCTGATGCCGGGCCTCGACCTCCATCCCGCCATCATGCCCGATCCGTGCCCGGAACGGACGGATCGGGCGCCCGGTCCGCGCCCGGTCGACGCACGATGCGGGTTCGCGGGGTGGCGTCAGAGCGCAGCGGCGGCCGCCCGGCCCGCCGTACGCCCGGAGAAGAGGCAACCGCCGAGGAAGGTCCCTTCGAGGGCGTTGTAGCCCATCATTCCGCCCCCGCCGAAGCCGTTGACCTCGCCCGCGGCGTAGAGGCCGGGCAGGGGTACGCCGGCCGACGTGAGGCAGCGACCCGACAGGTCGGTCTCGAGGCCCCCGAGCGTCTTGCGGGACAGGATGTGGAGCTTCACCGCGATGAGCGGACCGGCCGCGGGGTCGAGGAGCGCGTGCGGTTTCGCCACCCGGGAGAGCTTGTCGCCGCGGTAGTGGCGGGCAGCGTACATGGCCGTGATCTGCGCGTCCTTGGCGTAGGGGTTCGCGATCTGGCGGTCGCGCGCCTCCATGATCCGGCGCAGCTCGCCCTCGTCGATCCGGGGGCCGGTCGGCTCCACCTCGGCGAGCCTGTTCATCCCGGCGACCAGATCGGTCAGGGTGTCGGCGACGACGAAGTCCTCGCCGTGCTGCTTGAACGCCTCGACCGGCCCCGGCCCCTTGCGTGCCCGGTCGATGACGCCGCGGACGTCCTTGCCGGTCAGGTCGGGGTTCTGCTCCGAGCCGGAGAGGGCGAACTCCTTCTCGATGATCCGCTGGGTCAGGACGAACCACGAGTAGTCGTAGCCCGACTCCCGCAGCACCTTGAGCGTGCCGAGGGTGTCGAAGCCGGGGAAGTTGGGCGCGGGCAGTCGCTTGCCGGCGGCGTCGAGCCACAGGCTGCTCGGGCCGGGGAGGATCCGGATGCCGTGGTTGGCCCAGATGGGGTCCCAGTTGCGGATGCCCTCGACGTAGTGCCACATCCGGTCGTCGTTGATGATCCGCGCGCCGGCGTCGCGGGTGATCTGGATCATCCGGCCGTCGACGTGGGCGGGCACGCCACTGACCATGCTCGCCGGCGGGCTGCCGAGCCGGGCGGGCCAGGCCTTGCGGACCAGGTCGTGGTTGCCGCCGATGCCGCCACTGGTCACAATCACCGCCTGGCCCCGCAGCTCGAAGTCGCCGACCTCCACCCGGGAGCTGGCGGTGCCCCGCTCGAAGGCCGGCGGCACCGGCTCCAGCACCTTCCCGCGTACGCCGACGGCGGCCCCGCCCTCGACGGCGACCTCGTCCACGCGGTGCCGGAACGCGAAGGCCACTCGCCCCGCCTCCACATGCGCGCGGACCCGCCGCTCGAAGGGCGCGACGACCCCGGGGCCGGTCCCCCAGGTGATGTGGAAGCGCGGCACAGAGTTGCCGTGACCGTCGGCGCGGCCGTCGCCGCGCTCGGCCCAGCCGACGACCGGGAAGATGCGGTGGCCCATCTGGTGGAGCCAGGCCCGCTTCTCGCCCGCGGCGAAGTCGAGGTAGGCCTCCGCCCAGCGACGCGGCCAGAAGTCCTCGTCCCGGTCGAACTGCGCGCTGCCCATCCAGTCCTGCAGCGCGAGCTCACGCGAGTCCTTGATCCCCATCCGGCGCTGCTCGGGACTGTCGACGAGGAACAGCCCGCCGAGACTCCAGAAGGCCTGGCCACCCAGGCTCTGCTCCGGCTCCTGGTCGACGAGGAGCACCTTCCTCCCGGCGTCGGCCGCCTCCGCGGCGGCGACGAGGCCGGCGAGGCCGGCGCCGACGACGATCACGTCGGCCTGGGACACGGCGGTGCGCTGCGACATGGATCGCATACTAGGGAGTAACCATGGGCGGCGTCAGCCGCGGCGCCGATGACGATTCGCCGGACGTTCGCCTGTGCTTAGCGTGGCTATCCATCTGGGCGCGCCAGCCTGACGTCCGTGACTGACACCACCACTCCTGTCTCGGGCCCCTCCCCCTCTACCCAGGGCTCCGACTTCTCCCGCCGCAGTCTGCTCGCCGCCCTCGGCGCCACCGGGGCGGCCGCCACCCTCGGCCTCGTCCCCGGCAGTGCCGACGCGCAGCCCGCCGGGTCCGTCGCGCCTGCCGCGCACACCGGCCACTCCCCCGTCCCGTCCCCGTCGCCCACGCCGGCCGCTCCGGTGCCGCCGGTCGCCGGCCTGCACGTGACCTTCGGCGCTGACCCGACCACGTCGGCGAGCGTCACCTGGCACGCACTCGAGACGGTCAAGAACCCGCGGGTCCTGATCGCGAAGGACGGTGGTGCCTACGAGCAGACCGTCCGAGCGGTCGCCGCCTCCTACACCGACGCCAAGTCGGGCACGTTGGTCCACGCCTACCACGCCCGCGCGACCCGGCTCCGCCCGGACACGGCGTACGTCTATCTCGCCGTGCACGACGGTGCGGCGCCGGAGTTCGGCACCTTCCGGACCGCGCCGAAGGGACGCCAGGCGTTCCGCTTCACCAGCTTCGGCGACCAGGGCACGCCGACGATGGGCAAGCAGGTCAACGGCACCTATGTGAACGACAACCTCGGCTCGCCCGCGGCAGGCGACACGACCGCCGGCGTGGAGAGCCTCAGCCCGCTGCTCCACCTCTTCAACGGCGACCTCTGCTACGCCAACCTCGCCACCGACCGGGTCCGGACCTGGTCGGACTTCTGGAACAACAACACCCGCAGCGCCCGCCACCGCGCGTGGATGCCCTCGCCCGGCAACCACGAGGACGAGCTCGGCAACGGGCCGATCGGGTACGCGGCGTACCAGACCTACTTCGACCTCCCGAGGCAGGCCGGCCAGACCGACGTGACCCGCGGGCTCTGGTATGCCCTCACCGTCGGCGCGGTGCGGTTCGTCTTCCTCGCCAACGACGACGTCTGCTACCAGGACGGTGGCGACAACTACGTGCGCGGCTACTCGAACGGCGCGCAGAAGGCCTGGCTGGAGAAGACCCTGAAGGCGGCCCGCGCCGATCGGGACATCGACTGGATCGTCGTCTGCATGCACCAGGTCGCCATCTCGACGGCCAACAACTTCAACGGCGCCGACCTCGGCATCCGGGAGGAGTGGCTGCCTGTTTTCGACGAGTACGGCGTCGACCTCGTCGTCTGCGGCCACGAGCACCACTACGAGCGGTCGAAGGCGATCCGCGGACAGCAGGACAACCAGACCAGGACTCCGATCCCGACCGTCGACGCCCTCGACGTCGTCGACACCACCAAGGGCACCGTCCACATGGTCATCGGCGGTGGTGGCACCTCGGCGCCGTCCAACCAACTGCTCTTCGACCCGCCGCGGTGCCGCGTCATCGTCTCCGTCTCCGCGCCGCCCGCCGGCGGCGGCAAGCGCACGCCGACCTACGTCCGCGAGGACGCCGTCTGGTCCGGGACCCGCGACGCCGCACACTCCTACGGCTTCGCCGCGTTCGACGTCGACCCCGGTGACGCACCGGGCGGCCTGACGTCGATCAAGGTCACCTACTACGAGGTGAGCGGCCCGTACGGCGCCCTCACGCCGTTCGAGACGTTCACCCTGCAGCGGCCGCGGCGCGACGGGCGGCGATGAGGCGGGCTCCGTGGGCTGACTCACCGGTCAGTCAGCCCACGGAGCACTCACCGCACCGGCGCCACCTGTCGCAGCTGCGGCTCGGTGGAGACCACGAACGCGACCACCTTCTCGGTGAGCGGCGCCAGCACGTGCGGCACGTCGCCGGGGTAGCGCGCGAAGTCGCCCGGCCCGAGCTCGACCGGCTCGCTGAGCGGGCCGGTGCGGAGCCGGCCGGAGATGACGTAGAGGTGATGCAGGGTGCCGGCCGTATGGGCGTCGATCTCCGGCCGCTGGTGAGCGCGGCGGTCGAGGCGAAGCAGGAGCGTCCGGACATAGCCGGAGCCGTAGACCTCGTCGAGCAGCCGCTCGCGCCACTGGGCGTGGTCGGCCCATTCGGCACCGGCGGCGCGTTGGACGTAGACCGGCGTGCCCCACTCGGTCAGGAGCCGGCGCAGCGACACGTCCAGTGCGTCGCCGAGCAGCGCCAATGTCTCGACGGTCGGGTTGCCCTGACCCTGCTCGATGGTCGACAGCGTCTGTTTGGCTAGACCCGCGCGCCGGGCGAGCTCACCCATCGAGAGGCCCCGCTCCTGCCGGAAACGGCGGACATTGCGCGCGACGAGCTGCTGATGGGAGGACACGGTCGTCAATTATATTGGACCATCGTCAGGTTGAAGCGCCCATCACTGGTTGGTCATGATCAGCCTGTGACGACCGACACCTTCCAGGCGGGACGCGACGACCGCGCCGCCGTCGACAAGGCGATCAGCCTGCTGGTCTCCTTCGGCGCCGACGCCGCCTCCGGCGTGGGCGTCAGCGAGCTCGCCCGGCGCGCCCACCTGAGCAAGTCGACTGCGTTCCGCGTCCTCGGCATGCTCGAGCGCAACGGCGTCGTCGAGCGGATCGGCCGCGACTATCGGCTCGGCGCGCGCCTCCACGAGCTCGGACGCTCGGTCTACTCCTCCGGCCTCGAGCCGCTGCGCGACCGACTCATGCCCTACCTCTGCGACCTCTACGAGGCCACCCACGAGACCGTGCACCTGGCCGGCCTGCACGGCACTGACGTGGTCTACCTCGCCAAGCTCTACGGGCATCGCCACGTGAAGTCACCCTCCCGGATCGGCGGCCGGGTGCCGGCGTACGCCACCGCGGTCGGGAAGGCGATGCTCGCCCACGACCCCGATGCGCTCGAGCTCACCCTCGCGCGCCGGATGGTGCGCTTCACCACCGCCACCGTCGCCGATGGTGAGGCGCTGCAGGACCAGCTCGCCGACGTACGCCACCGTGGCATCGCCCGGGAGGACGAAGAGGTGGTCCCGGGGCTGGCCTGCCTGGCCGCACCGGTCTTCGGCCCGACCGGCCGACCGGTCGCGGCCATGTCGATCTCGGTCCCGGCGGGCCGCCTCGACCAGCAGCGCCTCGAGCCGCTGCTGCGACAGGTCACCGGCGCCGCGACGAAGGCCCTCGCCCGCACCCGGGCGGCCGCCCCGTCCCGCCCCACGCGCCAGCAGCTGGCCGTCTCCGCCTGACGCCGCGTCAGGTCTGGGGGACGTGGTCGAGGTCGGGATCGACCTGGGTGACGAAGTCGGGCTCGCGGACCAGCAGGGACAGTTCGAGGGTGCCGTCGTGGCCGTCGGGGTGCGGGCCTGCCGGGTCCGCCGCGATGTCGACATCGACGACATAGCGGAAGCCCGCCGCCTCGGCCGCCTCCATCACCGCGACGTCACCAGCGGGCGCGGCGAAGACCACCTTCCGGCAGGCGGGTTCCTCACGGAGGATCCGCTCGGACTCCGCCGTGAGCACCGCCGCGAGCTCCTCCGTGGGCACGCCCGACACGCGCAGCTCGAGGTCGTGGCGCGCGGCCGGGTAGGCGGGGCCGAGCCGCCCGGTGAGGGTGTGCTCGACCGTGATCCTCGGTGCAGTCATCAGCCCTCCAGAAGCGAACGGATCGAGACCTTGTCCAGCTTGCCGGACGCGTTGCGCGGAACCATCTCCACGATCTTGAGCCGCCGGGGCAGCTTGTAGCGGGCGACCCGCTCCGCGGCGTACGCCCGGACGTCCTCGAGGGTGATGTCGTGGCCCTCGGCGATCGAGCAGACCGCGACGACAGTCTCGCCCCACTCGTCGTCGGCGGTGCCGACCACGGCGACGTCGGTGACGCCGGGCATGTCGGAGAGCACCCGTTCGACCTCGGCCGGGTAGACGTTCTCCCCACCGCTGATGATCATGTCCTTGAGCCGGTCGACGATGTAGAGGTAGCCGTCGGGATCGAGGTAGCCGATGTCCCCGGAGTGGAACCAGCCGTCCTCGTCGAACGCCGCCGCGGTGGCCTCCGGATTCTCCCAGTAGCCGGGCGTGACGTTGGGGCCGCGCACGACGATCTCCCCCGACACCCCGGCCTCGACCGGCACGTTGGTCGTCGAGTCGACCACCCGGACCTCGGTGTAGGGCATCGGGATGCCGGCCGAGCCGAGCCTCTCGACCGTCTTCTCGGCCGGCAGGTGGGTGGCGAACGGCGCGGTCTCCGAGAGCCCCCACGCCTGCTGCAGGAGTACGCCGGCGGCGGCGAACTGCTCGATGAGCGACGGCGGCACCGGCGCACCGGCGACCACGACCGAGCGCAGCGCCGAGTAGTCCTTCTCGAAGACGCCGGGCACGCGGGTCAGCGCCTGCAGCATCGCCGGGACGACGAACATCGAGTTGACCTTGAGCTCGAGGAGATCATCGATGAACTGCTGCGGGTCGAAGGTACGCCGGATCGCGACCGTTCCCCCGCGCACGAGCATCCGCAGCGCGAAGGAGTTGAGCGCGCCGATGTGGAAGAGCGGCGCCGAGGCATAGGTGATGTCGCCACGCCGGGTGTCGAGACGGGAGTCGACGTTGACGGAGTTCCACCACACGTTGCCGTGGGTGAGGATGACGCCCTTCGGCAGCCCGGTGGTGCCGGAGGTGAACATCAGCACGGCCGGATCATCGAAGGTGCGCGGGATGACCGTGGGATGCGGCGCCGCGGCCACGATCAGCGCGCTCCAGCCCTCCCAGCCGGCGCCCGGCTGCTGCGACACAGGCACCGCGGGGTCGTCGTCGACGAGCAGGAAGCGCTTGAGCGCGGTGCCGTCCTTGATCGAGTCGACCTCCGCCCGGTGGCCCTCCTCGACGACGGCGGTCACCGCTCCGGACTTCTCGAGCACGGCCCTTAGCTCGGGACCCGCCAGCCGGAAGTTGACCGGCACGTAGATCGCGCCGAGCCGGAAGGCCGCGAGCATCGTCACGAAGAAGGTCGCGGAGTTGAGCCCGACGTACGCCACCCGGTCGCCGGCGCCGACCCCGCCCTCGGCGAGGACGGTGGCGAGCCGGGCGGCGCGGTCGTCGAGCTCCGCGTAGGTCAGGTCGCCGCCCTCGTAGCGCACCGCCACGGTGTCGGCGAAGCAACGTGCGTTGGCCGCGACCGCCGCGGCAGGGTTGATATCGGCGTTGGTGCCGGTCATGCGGGGGCTCCCGTCGCAGGGTCCGTGACAGTGTCGGAGACGAGGTCGAGCAGGTGGTCGCCGCCCGCGGGCGAGGCGAAGCCGCGGACGCCGATGCCGCCGTCGACGCTGATCACCTCACCGGTGATCGGGCCGCTCTGCTCGCGCGCCGCGAGCAGGACGTACGCCGCCGTGAAGTCGGCCGGCTCGACCGAGCTGTCGTGCAGCGGGATGACCGCCTTCGACCCCGCGTTCTTGGCGAAGGACGCGCTGATCGACCGCTCCTCCAGCCCGACCGCCGCGGGGCCGCGGAGGTCGGTGTTCATGCCGCCGGGCGCGACGCCGTTGACCCGCACGCGCGGGGCGAGCTCATAGGCGAGCTCCCGCACCAGGCCGAGGCAGGCATGCTTGGCGGCGGTGTAGACCGGTCCGCCGCCGGCTGTGTAGAAGGAGGCGTTGGAGAGCGTCATCACGATGCACCCCCGGGTCTTGACCAGCTCCCGCCAGGCGGCCTCCGCGGCGAGCAGGTAGCCCTTGACGTTGACCGAGAAGAGCTCGTCGAAGGTCCGCGACAGCTGCGCTCCCGACAGCCGTGTGAGCTGCCGCTGGAAGTCCCAGATCCCGGCGTTGGCCACCAGCGTGTCGAGCTTGCCGAAGCGCGCGACCGTCGCGTCCACCGCAGCATGCAGCGCGTCGGTATCCCGCACGTCGGCGACGTACGACGCCCAGCGGCTGTCGCGAACGTCGTCAGGCTGCGCGGCGATGGTCGCCTTCAGCTGGGCGTCGTCGTGGCCGACGATGACGACCGAGGCGCCCTCGGCGACGTACCTCTCGGCGACCGCGCGACCGAGTCCGCTACCGCCGCCGGTCACCAGGGCGACGTTCCCCTCGAGCCAGCCGCTCATGCCGCCACCTCCGTCGGAAGGACCAGAGAATACGGACGCGGCGGCATGACCGATCGCCTGGTCGCTCGCTGGCGCTCGCTCATGCCAAGAAATCCGTCACGAGGCGCTCGAACTCGGCCTGTCGCTCCAGCTGCACCCAGTGGCCGCAGTTGCCGAAGACGTGCAGCTGCACGTCCCGGAGGTACTTCAGCATGATCTGGGCACCTTCGAGGGTGATCGTGCGGTCGTCGCGACCCCACAGCAGCAGGGTCGGCGCCGTGACCTTGTGGAGATCGCGCCAGAGCGGATCCATGCCACGACGCTTGGCGAAATGGTCGTTGAGCCGGTGGTAGAAGTCCACGTGGCTGGGCTCCAGCGAGGCGTCGTAGCGCGCCTGCGCGGTCTCGGCCCACTTCTTGGGCTGGGCCGTCATCACCCCGATGAAGGACTTCATCTTCTTCAGCGTGGGGCCCTCGCCGTTGTAGTACTTCCACATCTCCTTCTGGCCCTCGGTCGGCGTCGGGCCGAAGGGCAGCCAGCCGCCGCCCGGCGCCATCAGCACCAGGCGGCTGACGCGGTCGGGGTGCTGCTGGGCCAGCGCGATCGCCGCGGCGCCGCCGAGGCTGTTGCCGAGCAGGTGGAAGGAGCCGACGCCGAGCGCGTCGAAGGCCTCGACCAGGGCGTCGACCGCGATCTGCGTGATCGACTTCGCGTCCAGCTCCGCCTGGTCGGGGCGGTAGGAACCGCCGAACCCGGGCTGGTCGGGCAGCAGCACGCGGAACCGCTTCGTCAGCGCCGGGAGATTCTGGTGGTAGTTCGCGATTCCGGACGCGCCGGGGCCGCCGCCATGGAGCATGACGAGCACCGGCGCGTCGGCCGACCCGGCCTCGGCGATCGCGACATCACCGGCCGTGGTGGAGACGGTGTGCTGGGTGAGTTCGGGGACCTCAAGAGTCACTGACGGGCCTTTCGTGGGAACCGATTGCGCCGAGTCGCGCCGTTTCTCGCCTCGAGTCGGCATGCCTGTACGCGACTCGAGGCGGTGCGGCGCGGTTCAGAAGAAGGTGGAGATGTTCTTGGACGGGAGCACGTTGGCGTCGAGGAGGATCTCCCTGCGTGCGACCTGCAGCCGGCCGGTCGTGACGCCCTCGGGTGACGACAGCCGACGCAGGACGTCCGTCCGCTGGCCGGCGAAGACGTTCTCCTCGCGCTCGAGTCGGTTGCGGTAGAAGAGGAAGTTCGACCGCGCGACGAGGTCGTCCTCGGTGAAGCCCTCGTGCTCTGCGGGGTTCACGTGGGTGACCCGCACGTTGGTGACGAGATGACGGGTGCGTGACGGCGGGTCCTCCGCCCACGCCATCCCGGAGTCGAAGCGCCGGATCCGCCAGGCCAGCGACTCCTTGGTCTCGTCGTAGTACGCCGCCTCGCCGCGCTTCGCGATCGAGAGGGCCTGCTGGCGACGGAGCCGGTTGGTCCGGGTCGGCATCCAGTAGTCGAGGTCGTCGGCGAGCAGGTCGAGCCAGTCGACGTAGCGGCCGTCGTCGAGGAGCTCGGCCTCCTCGTAGTAGAACTGCTCGACCTCGAAGTGGAGGTCGCGGCCGGCGCGCTGGCCCGCCAGGGTGTCGTCGAGGACTGAATGGGTCATCGTCAACCTCTCAGGAGCTTGCGAAGGTCGGTGCCGGGGTCGGCGAGGTGCTGGGGGTCGACGGCGATGCCGCGGTCGATCATCCGGCGGGCGGCACGCACGGCGTTGGAGTCGTCGACCGCCACAGCGCCCACGACCCGGTGGCCCTCGCCCTCGCGGCGGAGCGTGAAGACGGAGAACGGCGGCTCGCCGACGGTCCCGCGGACCACGACCCGGGTCGTCGCGTCGGGGTCGCGCATCTCGCCGACGCCCTCGACGTGCAGGTGGTAGCGGTCGGTCCAGAACCACGGCGTGGTCGGCGCGGGCGGGTCGAGGCCGAGAATGGTGGCGGCAGCCCGCTGGCCGTCGTGCTGCGCGGCCTCCCAGTGCTCGGTGCGGCGGTGGTCGCGCAGTCGCGCACAGTCGCCCACGGCGAGTACGTCGGGGTGGCTGGTGACCTGCCGCTCGTCGACGATGACCCCGCGGTCCGTGACCAGGCCGGCGGCGTGTGCGAGCTCGGTATCGGGCCGCATGCCCACCCCGAGGAGGACGATGTCGAACTCGCGGCTGTCGGCCTCACCCGTGAGCTGTGCCGCGACGCCGGTCGGTGTCTCCTGGAGCGACTCCAGCGTGGTCACCAGCGTCTCGACGCCGTGGGCGGGGTGGAGGCTCTGCAGCCAGGCGGCGACGTCACGCCCCACAGCCGCGGCGATCGGCGGGTCGAGTGGGTCGACGAGCACGACCTCGCAGCCGAGCTCGCGGGCGGTCGAGGCCGCCTCCGCGCCGATCAGGCCGGCGCCGACGACGAGCAGCCGGGCGCCGGGGACGAGCAGCTGCCGCAGAGCGTCGGCGTCCTCGGCCTCACGCAGCACGTGGACGCGCGGCGAGTCTCCGCCCGGGATCTGCGGGCGCACCGCCCGGCCACCGGTGGCGAGCACGATCTTGTCGGCAGTCACCACCCGGCCGTCGGCCAGCTCAACCTCGCCGAGCGCGGGACGGACCGCCACCGCGACCGAGTCGCCGACCAGGTCGATCCGCTGGTCGTCGTACCACTCAGGCTGCTGGAGCGCGACGGCCTTGAGGTCACGCGAGCCGGCGAGGTACTCCTTGCTCAGCGGCGGCCGGTCGTAGGGGAACTCCGCCTTCTCGACGAGGACGATCTCCCCGACATAGCCACCGCTGCGCAGCGCGGCGACGGTCGCGACCCCGGCGATCCCGCCGCCCACGACCACCACACGGTTCTTCACCCCACGACGACGCGCTTCGCTTGCCTCGTCGCGGAGACCCCGGTTCTCGGCCACGGCTACGGCTTCTCGCCCGGGAAGAGGTAGACCTCGCCGTCACGGACCTCGACCCGGTGCGGGACAGTATCGACGGTGGCGGGCAGACCCTGAACCTCACCGGTCTTGAGGCAGAACTTCGAGGAGTGCAGCGGGCACTCGACGTAGCCGTCCTCGACCCAGCCCTCGGCCAGCGAGGCGGTCTCGTGGGTGCAGGTGTTGTTGAGCGCCCAGCAGGTGCCTTCCTCGTCGCGGAGGATGGCGATGTCGTCCTCGGTGCCGGTCACGTCGCGGGAGATCTCGATCCCCTCGCCCTCGGGGATGTCGTCGAGGGCCGCGACCCGGATTCCAGTGCTCACTTGCTGTTCTCCTCGTGCCAGGCGGGGGTGTTCATGAGTTCGCGCCAGCGGGCGTAGAACGCGCGACCGGCGGCGTCGGAGTAGAGCTCCGAGGTCTTGCCCGGGTAGGTGCCGTCGTGCTCCTCCGAGCCCAGACCCATCTGGTAGTTCAGCGGGACGCCGTTGGTGATGAAGCCGTGCGAGATCGCCTGGACCTCGGACCAGTTCTCGCCGTCGTCCTGCTCGAAGATGCCGCTGGGACCGAAGGTGCGCAGGTTGTAGAGGCGCTGCGCCTCCTTGACCTCGTCGGGCCAGGACTTGTCGACGATCGTCCACGCCCAGACCTCCATCTTGTCCGGGCCCTTGGGATGCCAGATCCGGATGGAACCGTTGACCGGGAGATAGGAGAAGTTCGGGAAGACAGTGGCGTGACCATTGGTCAGCGGGCCCTCGACGCGCGCCTCGCCGAGCCGCTCGCGCAACGCTGCGTAGTCGACGTGCTGGTGGACGGTGCGGGCATCGAAGCGGTTCTTGGGGTGCACCGGGAAGCCGGCGCCGTGGCCGAGCTCGTTGGCGAACTGCCGCCCGCTGCGGTGGACGATCTCGTCCTTGGGGCCCTTGCCGGTCGGGCTCATCACCATCAACGCCGAGGCATGGGACATGTTGACGTGGTACCAGTCGGTGGCGAACTGCTCGGCAGAGAGCTTCCAGTTGCCCTCGAGCACCCACTTGTGGACGCCGCCGATGACCTCGGTGCCCTCCTCGTCGTGGTCGAGCATCGCGTCCATGTACCACGCCATGTCGCCGAGCGCCTCGACCAGCGGGACCGGCTCGGGATTCCAGGTGCCGAAGATCAGCCCCTGGTACGTCGCGATGTGCGGCACCTCGACCAGGCCCCAGTCGGCCATCGAGAAGCTCTCGGGGTATGCCGCCTGGTTCGGTGCCGAGACCAGCTGACCGTCCAGGTCGTAGGACCAGCCGTGGTAGGTGCAGGTGAAGTTGCGCGTCTGCCCGAAGTCGGCGCGGCACACGCGCGCACCGCGATGGCGACAGTTGTTGAGGAACGCCTTGATCTCGCGCTTCTTGTTCATCGTCACGATGACCGGGTCCTCGCCCATGTACGTCGTGAAGAAGTCGCCGGGCTTGTGGAACTGGTCCGCGTGAGCCAGGAAGAGCCAGCTCGGCGCGAAGAGGCGGCGCAGCTCCTGCTGATAGAGCGTGCCGTCGGTGAAGATCGCCCGGTCGACGTACCCGCCTTCGGCGTCGACGAGCCCGGAGACGTCGACCGGCCGGAAGAGCTCCGCCGGTCGCTGCAGGCTGCCGCTCGGGGCCCCGGTGGCGAGGCTGCGGCACGCATCTGTCGCTGTCATGCCGACGACTCTCACGGTCGTCTCCGGCGACCTCAACGCAACGTTCCGCGGAACGGCACGACCGCTGGCTGCGCGTGTCGGCAGCCGTGAGGGTCGGTGCCATGCTCGCTGCGACCGCTGTCTCACAAAGTGCCTCCGACCCGTTGTCAGGCCTGATGCTCGGCGACGTCCCCAAGCCCGAGGTGAGGCCCGGATGGTCGCTCGTCCGGGTGCTCGCCTCCTCCCTCAACATGCACGACGTGTGGACGCTGCGCGGTGTCGGCCACCCCGCCGACCAGCTGCCGCGGATCCTCGGCTGCGACGCGGCCGGGTACGACGAGGACGGCAATGCCGTGGTGGTCTACCCGATCATCGCGTCGGCCGACCGGGGTCGCGGTGACGAGACCATCGACCCGCAGCGAGCGCTCCTCTCCGAGCGTCACGACGGCGCCTTCGCGGAGTGGCTGACGGTGCCGACCCGCAACCTCGTCCCCAAGCCGGAAGGGCTCAGCTTCGATGAGGCGGCCTGCCTCCCGGTGGCGTGGGGCACGGCGTACCGCATGCTCTTCACCCAGGCCGCGATCAAGGCCGGTGACCGGGTGCTCGTGCAGGGCGCGGGTGGCGGCGTGGCCTCGGCGGCGATCAAGTTGGCGCTGGCCGCGGGTGCGGTCGTCTACGCCACCTCGCGGTCGGAGACGAAGCGGAAGCTCGCCGAGTCGTGGGGCGCGCGCACGGTCGAGTCCGGCGGCCGGCTCCCCGAGAAGGTCGACGTCGTCGTCGAGACCGTGGGCGAAGCGACCTGGTCGCACTCGCTCAAGTGCCTGCGGCCCGGCGGCACGCTCGTCGTCGCCGGTGCGACCTCGGGCTACAACCCGCCCGCCGACCTCGGCCGCGTCTTCTACCAACAGCAACGCATCCTCGGCTCGACCGGCTGCACCCGGACCGAGTTCGTCGACCTGCTGCGAATGATGACCTCGACCGGCGCACGCCCCGTCGTCGACCGCACCATGCCGCTCGCCGACATTCACCAGGGCTTCCAGCTGATGATCGACGGCGACCTGACCGGCAAGGTCGTCGTGAACCCTCCGAAGGAGACCGCATGACCGCCGCCGCGGTGGGCCTGTCCCACTCCCCCCTGATCGGCAAGAACGACCCCGCGCCGGAGGTGCTCGCTCGCGTCGAGGACGCGGTCGCGGGTGCGAAGGCGTTCGTCGAGGCGTTCGACCCGGGGTTGGTCGTGCTCTTCCACCCCGACCATTACAACGGCTTCTTCTACAAGGAGATGCCGCCGTTCTGCCTCGCCACCGCGGCGAATGCCGTCGGCGACTTCGAGTCACAGGCCGGGCCACTCTCGGTGCCGACCGACCTCGCCAACCGAGTGGCGCAGGGCGTGCTCGACCGCGGCGTCGACCTCACCGTGTCGGCGCGGATGACCGTCGACCACGGCGCCGTCCAGCCGCTCGAGGTCCTCTTCGGCGGCATCGACCGGGTGCCGGTCATCCCTGTCTACATCAACGGCGTGGCCACACCTCTCGGCCCGATGTCGCGGATCCGCGCACTCGGCGAGGCCATCGGCGCCGCCTGCGCGAAGCTCGACAAGCGCGTGCTGTTCCTCGGCTCCGGCGGCCTCTCCCACGACCCGCCGGTGCCGGTGCTGGAGGGCGCGCCCCCGCGGGTCGCGGAGGCGCTCATCGAGGGCATCCCGCCGACGCCCGAGCAGCGGGCGCGCGGCGAGCAGCGCGTGATCGACGCGGGCAAGGCCTACGCCGCCGGCGACACCACGATGATCCCGATCAACCCGACCTGGGACAACGCCCTGCTCGACATCCTGGCGAACGGCACGCTGTCGGACGTCGACGGCTGGACCGTCGAACAGATGAACGCCGAGGCCGGTCACTCCTCCCACGAGGTACGGACCTGGATCGCCGCGTTCTCGGCCCTCGCGGCCACCGGCGCCTACACGATGGACTCGCGCTTCTATGAGGCCATCCCGGAGTGGATCGCCGGCTTCGCCGTCGCCACCGCGTCGCAGGCGGGTGCCTGATGGACCCGCGCACGACCGCCGTGTTGCTGGTCCACCTCGAGGGCGACATCGTCACCGCCGAGGGCGCCTTCGGGCCGGTCTTCGCCGCACAGGTCGCCGAGCGCGACGTCCTCGGTGCGACGGCGCGCTTCCTGGAGTCCGTGCGGCCGCGCGGGGTCACGCCGGTCTTCCTGCGGATCGCCTTCACGCCGTCGTACGACGACCTGGTGGCCACCATCCCGCTGCTGGCCATGACCGAGCACGCCGGCGCACTGAAGGACGGCACGCCGGGAGCGGAGATCGTCGCCCACGTGGCGCCGCTCGACGGCGACGTCGTGGTCACCCATCAGCGGCCTGGCCCGTTCCACGGCTCCGTGCTTCAGGAGACGCTCGCCGCGCGCGGCATCACGACGGTGCTCGTCGGCGGTGTCGCGACCAATGCCTCAGTCGAGATGACGTTCCGCCAGGCCGCCGACCACGGCTATGAGACCGTGCTGGTCGAGGATCTCTGCTCCGCCGCCGACCAGGCCGCCCACGAGGCGTCGATCGGGTCGATGAGACTCTTCGGCCGGATCGCCTCCTCGGACGAGATCCTCGCGGAGCTGGCGGGCCCCTAGGCTCCGGTCATGGACTTCTTCACGGGTGACGAGCGGACGCTGCTCGGCGGGCTTCTCGACGTCCAACGCGGCCAGGTCGCGGCGCTCCTTGACGGCCTCTCCGAGGAGGAGGCGCGCGCCCGGCTGGTGCCCTCGCTGACCACCGTCGCGGGCCTGGTCAAGCACGCGATCTTCGTGGAGAAGGTGTGGTTCCACTCCCGGGTCGCCGGCGTCCCGCGCGCCGAGGTCGGGCTGCCCGACAGCATCGACGAGAGCTTCGTCCTGGCGCCGGACGACACGGTCGCCTCCCTGCGTGAGGGCTTCCTCACCGCATGCGCGCGGTCGCGAGACATCGCCGCCCAGCATGAGCTCGACGAGGAGTTCCCCTGGCACGAGGAGCCGGTGAGCCTGCGGTTCGTCTACGCGCACATGATCGCCGAGCTCGCCCGGCACGCCGGCCACGGCGACATCCTGGTCGAGCAGCTGCGGGCGCGCCGAGCGTAGAAGACGCAGCGGGTCAGCGGCCCGACCACACCGAGCCGGTCTCGGCGAACTCGTCGAGGCGGTAGGTCATGAGCCGCGCGCACAGCTCCTCCGGCAGCTCCCGGTCGTAGGGCAGCTTGATGAAGCCCTCGCCGGTCTCGTAGCCGGCCGCCTCGACCTCCTCGCGGTGGAGGCCGAACTGGTGGGTGGGGAACCGCAGCGAGCAGTGCTGTTTGAACGACTGCAGCATCCACAGCCGCACCCCGTCCTGAAGGTAGACCGGGGTGTTCCAGTGCAGCGTCTCGACCAGGTCGGGGGCCGCGGCGCGGCTCAACTCCCGGAGTCGCTCCAGGTGCGGGCGGGCGACCTCCGGGAGCTGGCGGTAGTAGTCATCGACATCCACGCGCTTCGGCATCGGCATGGCCCGAGCATAGAGAGCCGGGACGGCTTAGGGGCCCGTGCGCCTCCCCGGCCGAACCGTGTCCGTTCGGGTCAGCTGGCCTCGCAACACAGATCTACAAATCAGATCTAGGAAGATAGATCTGGACCGATATACAAGAATGCCGCACTCTGAGGTCCCCCTCACTGGGACCCCTTTGGTACTTTGGTACTTGAGCAGGAGGGCAGGGCCATGGCCACCGCTACTACGCCGATCAAAGTCGACGCCGCCACTGACGAGCTCGTGTCGCACGCAGCTCACTTCATGTCCCGTTCGAAGAAGGACATCGTTGACGCTGCCGTGCGGGAGTACATCGACGCCCACCGCGACGAGATCAACGCCGGGATCAAGGCTGCGCTCGGCCAGCTCAACGGCACTGACGCCGCTGCTGTATCGCTGATGACCGGCCTCAGCGCCGACGAGATCGACGACCTCGGCGGCTTACCGAAGTAACAGACGCATCGCCGTCCGCTGGAGCGTCGGACCTGGCCGCTAGATTCGCCACATGGTCTCGGAACCGATCTCGGTACCCCATCCGGCAACATCGTGTGCGATTGAGGAAGCGCACCGCGTGTGCTCGATGTTCGAACCGCAAGCATCCGGCGGCGCCGTTTGGTGGCGCGGCCGATTCAACGTGGCTGGAGATCATTACACAATCGGCAGGCCCCGCGGAGAGTTCCCCGACGCGCCGCAGCCAGGTCTTTTCCTGGGACGTGGCGGGCTCCTCGTCATCACGGGGCTCAATACGACCGCGGTTGAGCTAGAGGTTCGCTGCCGCATCACTGAAGCACACGACACCGGGTTCGATGCGATCGCCGAGGTTCCCCAGCGTGGCTGGCGATTACGAGCGGAGTACGAAGACGTCGCCGAACGGTCGCCGCGCCCGCTACTAGGTCGGGGCCAGTGGGGCATCGCGCTCCAGCGCACCGATCCGGACTTCCGAAGCCGTATCGAGCAGCATTCGCTCACCCTCTATCCCCTCGACGACCAGGCGCTGGACTTCGCCCAACGCCGCCGCCCCTACGCCCCGTCGGTGGCGCCGACGGGGCGTGACGTATGGGACGACGACTGGTACCCGAAGCCCGGGCGCTATGTGGTCGGTGTGCGCAGAGCTAGCGACGCCACGCTCGCAGATGCCGAGCAGATCGTTCACGAGCGAGAGGCAGAGTGGTGGCTGACCGTGAAGCGCGGCCGCTGGTCCCCAACGGGCGAGAAGTGGGCGATACGACGCAAGTGGACGCTACGCGATGGTGACGAACTCGTCGTCGCCGACAGCGCAGGGAGTGTCCCAGACGGGATGCGGTGCCCCATCGCCAAGGGACCTGCCGCAGTTCGACTTCTGACGCAGCGCCCCGATGTCGGCGACTTCGTCAACGACCAATGGGTTTCCCCAGACACAGATGGTATCCGGCTTGACGTGTTGCTCGACGGCCCCTGACGCCGATCTCCCTTCGCTGTCATAAGCCCCATTATGAAAAGCCTGCGTCGGCCCCCTTGAAGCCAGCGACGGTGGCGACACCGGCATCGTCGTCGCCCGCACGGACCCTATGCGGGAAGAACGACAACACCACCGCTCCACAGGTTTTCACCTCCTCTCGGGAGACCGCTCATGACAACCACGCCCGACGCCGTGAACGAGCACGAGTCCAACGTCCGCATGCCCACCGCGCGCTGCCTGACGGAGCCGAACGTCGGAAAGATCAGCGCCTGGGACGCCATCGCACTCCGCGACCGCTGGCGGGAAGAAGGCGGCATCAAGCCCACGTTCCGTTGCCTGTGCTGTGACGCGTGGGTCCACCCGCGCCGCAACAGTCGTACGGAGACAAAGCAAGGCGGCGAGCCGTTCTTCGCTCGCAACGCCAGCCCGCAGACCGGTCCGCGCAACGCCCACGCGCCGTCCTGCGGATTCGCTCTCAGCCACCGTGTGCGCGAGATCCAGAAGGAGAGTGGCGGCGCGCTCACGAGCCGATTCGAAGACGGCCAGGTTGTCTACCGCCTGTCACTCCCCAAGACATTCGCCCCTTCGGACTCGGACCACGGTGGTGCTGGACCCAGCCCATCGGATCAGGAGTTCACCTTGGAGATCAGCAAGGTGCTCAACACGGCGATCAAGATCACCCAGATGTTGGCAGAGTTCGAACGAGCCGGGGCGACTGTTGAAGCAGACTTCCGCGCGACCTGCGACGGTAAAGACGTTGCCTGGCTCGACTTCATGTACACGCCCGGCCGCATCATCACGCTCGCCCGACGAATCGAGAACAACGGACCTTTGACACACCCAGTCGCAGTTGTCGTCAACCCCGCCAAGAACCCCGAGCGCCACTTCAACACGGGGAGATGGAGGACCTTCGCCTGGATCAAGCGGCCTGCTGCTGACGAGGGACGGCGCAACTTGTTCATGTACGCGCCTGACCCAGACTGGCTGCCCAAGAAGGGGCCTCGCGGCCACGTCGGGTACGGAATGTGGTACCTCCGGCCAGCCCGACCCTACGAAGATCACGACCCGCTCTGCCTCGACCTGCCCGACCAGGATTGCTCTGCGCCGCTTCCCGTGGGGATGACGCCGAGCGTTCTGGATGCATGGGCTGGCGGTGCGGTTCTTCGTTCGGCCCGGGTGACGCCGGAAGACCAACTCGAAGAAAGCCCGTGAACTGAGGCACTCCCGCTACTTCTTGGACCCAGACGTTAGTCCGTGGCGGAACTCCACCAGGCGCCCATCCTTCTTGTGTCCGCGCAGCCAGAGTATGATGTCAGTATGAGCGCGAAGGTTCGCAAGACACTCACCCTCGACCCGGACGTCGTCGAGACCTTCGGCGACGACACCAGTGCGCTGTCGGCAACCGTGAACACAGTGCTGCGTGACGAGATGGAACGCCGTTCGCGTCGAGCTGCCCTTGCAGCGCTTGTCGCCTCTCTCGATGCCGAGTACGGCGAGCCCGACCCCGTCGAGGTCGACCGCTTCAAGCGCGCGCTCGGATGAGCGCCCTCATCCTCGACTCAGAGGCCTTCTCTCAACTCGCTAGATCCCGTTTTTCGGGGCACGCGCCCGGAGCCGTTCATGCTGCCCTGTCGGCAGCCGCCGAGAGCGGTGCCGACGTCATCGTGCCCGCAGCCGTGCTCGCTGAGCAGTATCGCGGCGGTCGCTACGACCAGATCGTCGACTCCTGCCTCGGCCGCCACACCGGCATCGGAGTCGCCGACACGACTCGGATCCTGGCTCGTACGATCGGCAACCTCCTCGCCCGAGCAGGCCGCGGCTCTGCCGACCATGTCGATGCCTCGGTCGTCGCGGCCGCGCTCGCTGCGGGAGGCGGCGTCATCGCCACCGGCGACCCGGACGACCTGAACGGCCTCGCGGCCGACCTCCCCGGAGTCAGGATCGAGCCGCTGTGATGTCAGTCCGTCTGCCCAACCGAAACCGCATCTGCGGCAAGAACCTTCCTGGGATCGAGCCGCTCTCCGAGCGTCCGGTCGTCTCAGCACCATATTTGGCGTAGAAACTCTCAGCGCCGGGATCGGCATCGAGCACCAAGGACCGGAAGCCGTGCTCTACCGCCATCTCCAACGCGTTGGTCAGCAGTTCGTGTCCCAATCCCGCGCCGATCAGATCATGGTCGACGAAGAGCGCGGAGAGCTGACCTTCTGGGGGTGAGCCGGCGAGCATGTAGAAGCCACCGATGCGGCCGCCTGTCATCGCGACGACCACGTACCCGGACTCGCACTCTTGAGGCGACACCGTCAACTCCGCACGACAGGCCTCAAGAAACTCGGCCGAGTAACCCCAGTGCCCCTTCGACCGCAGCGCCAGCGCCGAAAGCTCGCTGGCTTCCTGCGGACGAGCAGGACGAATATCGGCAGCGCCAACACGCTCGAGTCGTCGCATTGCTACTTCTTCGCACCAGACGTTGCTCCATGGCGGAACTCCACCACGTCCGATTCCTCAGCCATTCTCGGACCAGGGGTCGACGACGGCCACGCCCATCGGCTCGAAGTCGGCTACGTTGCGCGTCACGACCGTCAGATCATGGACCACCGCCGTCGCAGCGATGAGCGCATCGCGCTCGGGCCGAGGATTGGGTACATGGAGTCGTGCCGCTTGACGCGCCACCGGCACATCGATGGACAGCACCCGGCCCGCGAACACCTTGAGCACGTCATCCTCCAGCCACGTCCGTAGCCGGCCAGCCTGGGTTTGATCGCGTCTGCTCAACCGGCCAATGCCGACCTCGATCTCCAGAACTGTTATCGCAGACAGATGCAGGTCAGACGGAGCACGGGACGACACCCATGCCCGGACCGCCGGCGTGGCCCGGCGTTCCGGTTTTCGCAACTCACTGATCACATTGGTGTCGAGCAGATAACTCACAGTTCGGGGACCTTCAGGTCCACCTGGATGGGCTCGAACTCGATGTCGAAGTCATCGTTCATGCTCAGCCGGTCAACCAGGTCGGCGCCCTTCTCACCCAACCGGCGATACTCTTCGACCGAGAGCAGCACGTAGGCTGGCTCGCCTCGATCAGTGATCACGACAGGACCTGATGCAGCCTTTCGCTTGGCTGCGCTGACATCACGGTTGAACTCACGAGCCGTCATCGTCACCATCGCGACCACCCCTAATGTAGGTACGTACCTACGTTAACGTGGCGCGGCTCGGCGTACAACCGCCTCGATCCTCCTTGCCGCTTACGTCGATGGTGGCGCGATTCCACCAGGTATCACTGGTGTTGCTGCTCATGACGGTGTCCACTCACCCGCGCCGACAACCATCAACTTCTGCGGATCGGGGAACGGAACGAACCCGGCCTTCGCATACACCTGATGCGCGTCCACGGTGGAGAGCATGAAGCGCTTGAGTCCGAGCGGACGGACCGCGTCGACGATCACCTGGGATAGCGCTGTCCCGAGGCCCCGGCCGCGTGCCACGCGCGCAAGGTAGACGTCACACAGCCACCCGAATGTCACACCGTCCGTCACTACCCGCGCGTAGCCGACCTGCTCACCCTCCGGGTCGTAGACGCCGAAGTTCACCGAGGCATCAGCCGCCCGCGAAACGGCTTCAAGCGAACGACCGATTGCCCAGAAGGCATCCGTCGACAGCCACTCGTGCACCCGAGCGAGATCAAGCCGCGCGCGGGCGGTGTCCACGACGAACCCGTCATGAAGATCGACTCGAACGCTGAGCCCCTGCACACCGCCGTCCACGCTCGCCATACCGCTACTTCTTACCGCCAGAGGTTGCTCCGTGGCGGAACTCTACGACGTCGCCGTCCTGCATGACGTAGTCCTTGCCCTCCATGCGGACCTTGCCGAGCTCACGCGCCTTCGCGACGGTGCCGGCGGCCATGAGGTCGTCGTAGGAGACGATCTCGGCCTTGATGAAGCCCTTCTGGAAGTCGGTGTGGATCACGCCGGCGGCCTCGGGGGCGGTAGCGCCCTTCTTGATCTCCCACGCGTGGACCTCCTTGGGTCCGGCGGTGAGGTAGGTCTGCAGGCCGAGGGTGTCGAAGCCGACGCGAGCAAGCACGTCGAGGCCGGGCTCGTCGACGCCGGCCTCAGCGAGGAACTCCCGGGCCTCGTCCTCGTCGAGCTCGACGAGCTCGGACTCGAACTTCGCATCGAGGAAGATCGCTTCGGCAGGGGCGACGAGCTCGCGCATCTTCGCCTTGAGGGACTCATCGGCGAGCTCATCGGAGTCGCAGTTGAAGACGTAGATGTAGGGCTTGGCGGTGAGCAGCATGAGCTCGCGGAGCCCGTCCCGGTCGATCTGCGTTGCGATGATCGGAGTGCCCTCCTCGAGGGCCGCCTTCGCGGCGACGGCGGCGTCGAGCACCGGCGCGAGGTCCTTGTTCTTCCGGGACTCCTTCTCCAGTCGCGGGATCGCCTTCTCGACGGTCTCGAGGTCGGCGAGGATCAGCTCGGTCTGGATGGTGGAGATGTCGTTGCCGGGATCGACCTTGCCGTCGACGTGGGTGACGTCCTCGTCGCGGAAGACGCGGGTCACCTGGCAGATCGCGTCGGACTCGCGGATGTGGGCGAGGAACTTGTTGCCGAGCCCCTCCCCCTGCGACGCGCCGCGCACGATGCCGGCGATGTCGACGAACTGCACCGTGGCCGGCACCAGCTTCTGCGAGCCGTAGATCTTCGCCAGCTCGGCCAGACGCGGGTCGGGCACGCCGACGACGCCGACGTTGGGCTCGATCGTCGCGAACGGGTAGTTCGCCGCGAGGACGTCGTTCTTGGTCAGCGCGTTGAAGAGCGTCGACTTGCCTGCGTTGGGGAGTCCGACGATGCCGATGGTGAGAGCCACGACCGGCGAGTCTACGGGCGTACGCCGCCGGCGGCCGAAACGCGGGACGCTACTCGAAGCGCTGCTCGGTGACGGTGCGCTCCTCCGCGTCGGCGGTGTCCCCGTGGTGCTCGGTCTCGCGGGTGACGACCACCTTCCGACGTACGCGCGCCCGCCAGCAGAACGCCAGGCCGCCGAGCATGAGGATCACGCCGAAGACGTGGGTGTGGAGCCACGGCGAGTCGATCTTCAGCGCGAAGGCGAAGACCGCGCCGAGGATGATCAGGATGATGCCGGGGGCCATGGTGGCTCCGGTGCCCAGCGGCACGCCCGGGCTAACGACCCGCCGGAAGCGCCGGACGTGGTCACGGCGCCGGCCAGATGACCTTCCCGGCCCGGTCGACGACCGTGGCGGCATACGAGCCGTCGAAGTCGGCGACGGCCTGGGCGGGGGTGACCTTCTGGTCGGCGTAGGTCGTCATCAGGCCGGCCAGCTTGCGCACGTTGGCGAGGTCGACGCTCCCCCACCGGCCGGGGACGGGGTTGTCCTGGCCGAGCTCGACCTCGGTGTTCCACACCGCGGTCTCGTGCTGCTCGTCGAACTGCTCCTTGCCCTCGTAGGCGCCGACGAAGCCGACGCACTCCTTCACGTGGGCCGGTTGCGCACAGTACTGATAGGCCTTGAAGGCCGCCCGCAGGAAGTCCTCGACGACGGTGCGGTGATCCTTCGCGAACGTGGGGTTCGTGGCGAGGGTGACGATCGAGCCCGGGACGCCGAAGTCGGCCGGCTGCCACACCTTCGGCTCATAGCCCTGGGCCATGAGGAGGTTGGGCTCGTTGGAGGCGAACCCCGTGAGCGCGTCGACCTGGCCGCGGGACAGCACGGACGGGTCGTAGCCGACCTTGACGAGCCGCAGGCTCTTCCAGTCCACGCCGGCCTTGATGAGCATCGACTGGACGGGGAGCGGGACCGAGCCCTTGTCTCCGACGGTCTTGCCGTCGAGCTGCGTCAGGTCGGTGACCGAGGACGGGGTCAGGAGGACGTCGAGCCCCGCGTCGGCGTACGACGCCAGCCCGGTCACCTTCGCGCCGGTGAGGTTGGCGCTGATGACGTCCTGCTCCGCGAGCCCGGTGAACTGCACCTTCCCGGCGGCGAGCAGCTTGGCGTTCTGCGGGGTGTCACCGGAACCGGGCTGGACGTCGACCCGGAGGCAGACGTCGTTGAAGTAGCCCAGCTTCTCCGCCGCGAGGACCTCCAGGATCGATGCGGAGGCCTGGTAGAAGTAGCTGGTCAGGTAGGTGATCGGGCCGGCCTTCCGGTTCTCCGCGCAGCGCTGCGTCGAGACCGCCGAGCCCGTCTTTCCTGCCTGCGACGACGTGTGGTCGTCGCTGCCGCACGCGGCCAGGCCGGCGAGCAGCAGCGTCACGGCGGCCACCAGAGCGGTCGCGCGCAGGCGGGGGCGCAGCGGGGCGCGGGCGGTCATGCGATCTCCTCGGTTCAGCGGGACTGGTGCGAATCGTGCCAGTGCAGCACCCGCCTCTGCACAACGGTGATCGCCAGCAGCAGCACCGCGCCCATCACCGCGAGCACGAGGATGGCGGCCCAGACGAGGTCGAGGTTGTTGCGCCCCGACGCGACCTGGATGGTGGTGCCCAGCCCGTCCGCGGAGCCGGCGGCGTTGAGCTCGGCGACCACCGCGCCGATCACCGAGAGCGGCAGCACGATCTGGAGCGAGGCGAACACGTAGGGCATCGCACCCGGGATCCGCAGGTGGCGCAGCATCTCCCAGCGCGACGCGTGGATCGACCGGTAGACCTGCAGCACCGGAGCCGGCACGGAGCGCAGCCCGACGGCGGTGTTGATGAGGATCGGGAAGAAGCAGATCAGCGCGGTCACCACCAGCTTCGGCACCATGCCGAAGCCGAACGCCACGACGAGCGCCGGCGCGATCGCCACCAGCGGCGTCACGTTGAGGACCACGGCCACCGGCATGATCGCGCGGCGCGCGAGCGCCAGCTCGCTGACCGCCACCGCGATCACGAACGCGCAGACGAACGCGATCCCGAGCCCGAGCAGCGCCTCGCGCAGCGTCACCCAGGCGTTGTGGAGGAAGAAGCCCGGGTCGCCGGCGAGCTCGCTGCCCACATCGGAGAGCGGCGGCAGGAGGTAGGGCCACCGGTGCGCCCCCAGGCGCCACAGCAGCCCCAGGACGACGAGCATGACGGCGAACGGTGCCCAGTACGCCGGGTGCAGGACCCGCAGCCGGCGGCGCAGCAGCCGGCGTCGTACGACCGAGGGCGAGGGGTACGACGTCGCCGGCGGCAAGGCGGCCGACTGGTTCACGGGCAGCTGGTCGGGCAACGGGTTCACGCGGGTTCCCGTCCGTGCTCGAACGCGCCGCGGAGCAGATCGCGCACCTTCAGCTCGTAGGCGTGGAACTCGGCCGAGGTGAGCAGCTCCTGGGTGCGCGGGCGCGGGAGATCGATGTCGACGACCTCGACGATCCGGCCGGGCTTGGGCGCCATGACGACCACCTTGTCGGAGAGCCGGACGGCCTCGCTGATCGAGTGGGTGACGAAGAGGACGGTCGCCTCCAGCTCGCCCCACAGGTCGAGCAGCAGTTCCTGCAGGGCCTCACGCGTGAACTCGTCGAGCGCGGAGAACGGCTCGTCGAGCAGCAGGACCTCCGGCCGGAGCGCCAGCGCGCGGACGATCGCGGTGCGCTGTCGCATCCCGCCGGAGAGCTGCGACGGGAGCTGGTGCATGACGTCGCCGAGGCCGGCCTTGCGCAGCAGCTCCTCGGTCTCCGCGCGGTCGGCACCCCGGCGCGCGGCGCGACGGTTGAGCCTGGTCGGCAGGGTGACGTTGCGCAGCACGGACAGCCACGGCAGCAGCGCCGGCACCTGCGGCACGAAGCCGAGCAGCTTCGCCTCCGCCGCCTGCGTGGGGGTGCGACCACCGAGCGAGATCACCCCTCCGTCCGGCGCCTCGAGGCCGGCGACCAGGCGCAGCAGCGTCGACTTGCCGCAGCCGCTCGGCCCGATGATGCTCACGAACTGCCCCGGCGCGACCGACAGGTGGACGTCGTGCAGCGCCAGCAGGTGGCCCAGGTCAGGCAGCTCGTAGACGCGTCGGGCGCCGTCGAGCTCGATCGCGCACGCCACCTCCTCCGGCCCGCTCTGCTGCGCTGGCGCTCCAGATCGCACGGCCACCGCCTCAGGCCTCGAGCCGGCGGAACGACCGGCGGTGGTAGAGCAGCGGCTCGTGGCGCACCGGCGTGACGACCCTAGGCGTCGCGAGCAGCAGCACATGGTCGCCGAGGACGACCCGCTCGGTCACCTCCCCCACCAGCGTGACCATGGTGTCCGCCAGCACGGGCGCGGCGTCCAGGCCCTGCTCCAGGCACGGGTCGAGGGCGAGCTCGGCGAACTTCTCCGCGCCACGCGTCGCGAAGCGGCCGGCGACCTCCGCCTGGTGCTCCCCGAGGAAGTTGAAGGCCACGGTGCGGGCGCGGCAGAACGCGTCGTACGACGCCGCCGAGTCGGCCAGCAACACCCCGACCAGGGGCGGGTCCATCGAGACGCTGGTGAAGCTCGTCGCGGTGAACCCGACCGGCACGCCGTCGACCGTCGCGGTCACGACGACCACCGAGGCGGCCAGCGCCGCCAACGCCTCCCGCAGCTCGGGGATGTCGGCCGAGTCGTCGAGGCCCGAGGCATGGAGCCCCGAGGTGGTGACGCGGCGCGGGGCGGGGTCGGTCGGCGTGTCGTTCACGGTGTCGTCAACGCTGTCAGCCACGAAGTCCATCCAAGCGGGTCGAGATTTCGATGCGGTCACGGGTCCGGTACCCCGCGGCGGCCGCCGGGTCCGTGCGGGCCCGGGACCCCCTACTAGTCTGCGCGGGTGCGCATCGCCACCTGGAACGTCAACTCCCTCCGCTCCCGCATCACCCGCGTCGAGGCGTTCCTCGAGCGCCATGACGTCGATGTGCTCGCGGTCCAGGAGACGAAGGCGAAGATCGACCAGCTGCCCCTGATGGGCCTGCAGTCGATGGGGTACGACGTCGCCGCGGCGGGCATCAGCCAGTGGAACGGTGTCGCGATCATCTCCCGGGTCGGGCTCGACGACGTCCGGGTGGGCTTCCCCGGCATGCCCGGCTGGGGCGACGCCCAGGAGCAGGAGGCCCGCGCCGTCGGGGCCCTGTGCGGCGCGAAGGACGGGCGCGGCGGCGTACGCATCTGGTCGCTCTACGTGCCGAACGGCCGCAAGCCCGGCGACCCGCACTACGTCTACAAGCTCGACTGGCTGGCCCGTCTGCGCGAGGCCGCGCAGGCGTGGAGGGACGAGGACACCGCGCTCGTCGGCGACTGGAACGTCGCGCCGTTCGACGAGGACGTCTTCGACATGGCGCAGTTCAAGAACTCCACCCACGTCACACCGGCCGAGCGTGCCGCCTTCCACGCGTTCGTCGAGGACGGGTACGCCGACGTCGTCCGCCCCTTCGCGCCGGGGCCCGAGGTCTATACGTACTGGGATTACTTCCGGAACCGCTACGAACGCAACCGCGGCCTGCGGATCGACTTCGTCCTCGGCTCGCCGTCGTTGGCTCAGCGTGTCACCGGAGCGTTCATCGACCGCGAGGAGCGCGCCGGGACCGGCGCCTCCGACCACGCCCCCGTGGTCGTCGACCTCGCCGACGGCTAGGGCATTGCGCGACGGCGCCGGGAACTGTCGGTGGCCCCTGCCAGGCTGAGGACATGGAGATCCTCACCCTGGTCCTCGGCCTGCTGATCGGGCTGGCGCTCGGCGCGCTGGTCGGTGTGCTCTGGAGCCGTGCGCGCCGCGTGGACACGGTCGCCGCGGGCATGGTCGACCAGGCGGAGGTGATGCAGGGCCTCGACCGGCTCAGCGACCAGATGCACCACCTCGACCGTGCGCGGGCCCAGTGGCAGGGACAGTTCGACACCCAGGTCGAGCAGTTGCGGTTCGAGACCCGCTCCCTCTCGACGGCGCTCCGCAAGCCGCAGGTCCGCGGCCGGTGGGGCGAGCTCCACCTCCGCCGGGCCGTCGAGCTCGCCGGGCTCGTCGACCGCTGTGACTTCACCGAGCAGGTGCGGCTCGACGACGGCGCGCAGCGGCCTGACCTCGTCGTCCACCTCGCCGGCGGCAAGGAGATCGTCGTCGACGCGAAGGTGCCGCTCGACGCCCATCTCGACGCCGTCGCCGCCGAGACCGCCGACGACGCCGACGCCCGGCGGAGCCATCTCCTGCGCCATGCCCGCCAACTGCGGGCCCATGTCGACCAGCTCGGCGCCAAGGCCTACTGGAAGGCGCTGCCCGAGACGCCCGAGTTCGTGGTGCTCTTCGTGCCGGCCGAGTCCTTCCTCGCCGCCGCGCTGGAGAGCGACCCGACGCTGATCGAGTACGCCGCGGAGCGCCGCGTCGTGCTGGCGACGCCGACCACGCTCATCGCGCTGCTGCGGACGGTGGCGCACGGCTGGTCCCACGAGGCCCTGGCCGACCGCGCCCGCGAGATCCACCGCCTGGGCCGCGACCTCCACCAGCGCCTCGCCACCCTCTCGGGCCACCTCGACGGCGTGGGCCGGTCGCTCAACGCCGCGGTGACGAAGTTCAACCAGGCGGTCGGCTCGCTCGACGCCCGCGTCCTCGTCTCCGCCCGCCGCTTCGCCGAGCTGGGCGTCACCGACGACGACCTTCCCGCGCCGCGATCGGTCGGTCTGCGGGCCGTCGAGCGGCTCTCCGCGGTGGGCGAGGAGCCGTCCGACCCGGTCGCGACCTTCGGCGCGCCGCCGCACGCCGACGATTCCTCCGCTCTACCGTGAGCGCAGGAGGACGAGGACGGTGAGGCCTGCTATGACCCACGCCCGGACCATCTGGGAAGAAGGACGCGAGCCCGGTCGCCGGGTGGTCGCGCTCGGTGTCGCGCTCGCCCTGACCGTGGCGGCGCTCGACCTGGAGCTGACCGGCCGGATGAGCCTGCTCTTCGACCTGGTCTTCATCGCGCTCAGCGTCATCGTGGCGCTGCTGGTGCACCCGCGGGACTTCTTCGCGATCGGCGTGCTGCCGCCGCTGCTCATGGTCGGCGTCTTCCTGCTGCTCGCCCTCACCCGGCCCGAGACGATCGCCAACCACGGCGACGGCGTGGTGCAGGCGGTCGTCAGCGGGCTGGGCCATCACAGCATCAGCCTGTTCGTGGGCTACGCGCTCTGTCTCGGCTCTCTGGCGATGCGGCGCCATGTGCTCGCCCAGCGGGCCGAGGCCGCCGCTTCTCGCGAGGCGCACGACCCTCGCAACGCCGACGAGTCACTCGTTCCGGCCGAGTAGTCCGCGCTGACCAGCGACGGATCGGCCGGTCAGCCCAGGAAGCGCGACGGGTCTCCGGCCCCCTCGCGGACGACGACCGGCTCGTCGCCGGACCAGTCGATGACCGTGGTGGGCTCGGCGGGCGTCTCCCCGGCCTCGATGACGATGTCGATCTGGTGGTCGAGCTCCTCCTTGACGTTCCAGCCGAAGGTCTGCGGCGCCTCCTCCCCCGGCAGGATCAGCGTGGAGGAGAGGATGGGCTCACCGAGCTCCTCGAGGAGCGCGCGTACGACGACGTGGTCGGGGATCCGGACGCCGACTGTGCGCTTCTTGGGATGCAGCAACCGGCGCGGCACCTCCGGCGTGGCCGGCAGGATGAACGTGTAGGGGCCGGGCGTGGTGGCTCGGATCGCGCGGAACGCACTGTTGTCCACGTGGACCAGCTGGCCCAGCTGGCTGAAGTCCTTGCAGACCAGGGTGAAGTGGTGCCGGTCGTCGAGACCGCGGATGCGCAGGATCCGGTCGCGGCCGTCTCGGTTGCCGATGCGGGAGCCGAGGGCATAGCCGGAGTCGGTGGGATAGGCGATCAGCGCGTCGTCGTCGCGCAGCGCGTCGACCACCTGACGGATGAGTCGAGGCTGGGGGTTGTCGGGATGGACGTCGAGATAACGGGCCATCGTCGGCTCAGGCGCCGGTCGAGCCCGCCGCGGCCGCGGCCTTGAGGTCGCGACGCAGCTCCTTGGGCAGGGCGAAGATCAGCGACTCCTCGGCGCTGCGCACGACGCGGGGGTCGGGATAGCCCTTCTCCGCGAGGAGCGCGAGCACTCCGTCGACCAGCTTCTCGGGCACGCTCGCCCCGGAGGTCACCGCCACGCTGCGCACGCCCTCGAGCCAGCCGTCCTGGAGCTCGCCGGCGTCGTCGATGCGGTGGGCGGCCTTCGCTCCGGCCTCCTTCGCGACCTCGACCAGCCGGACCGAGTTGGAGGAGTTGCCCGACCCGACGACCAGGACCAGGTCCGTGCCGGTGGCGATCTCCTTGACCGCCTGCTGGCGGTTCTGGGTGGCATAGCAGATGTCGTCGCTCGGCGGGTCGAGCAGCTCGGGGAAGCGCCGGCGCAGCGCCGCCACGGTCTCGAGGGTCTCGTCGACCGACAGCGTCGTCTGGGAGAGCCACGCGACCCGCGACGGGTCCCGGACGACGATCCGGTCGACGTCGTCGGGCCCCTCGACCAGCTGGATGCGGCCGGGGGCCTCACCCATCGTGCCCTCGACCTCCTCGTGGCCGGCGTGGCCGATGAGGAGGATGTCGTAGTCGTCGCCCGCGAAGCGCTTGGCCTCGTGGTGGACCTTGGTCACGAGCGGACAGGTCGCGTCGATCGTCTTGAGCTCGCGCTCCGCGGCCGCGGCATGGACCGCCGGCGAGACGCCGTGGGCGGAGAAGACGACGGTGGCGCCGGCCGGCACCTCGTCGAGCTCCTCGACGAAGATCGCGCCGCGCTCGCGGAGGTCGTCGACGACGTGCTTGTTGTGGACGATCTCCTTGCGGACATAGATGGGAGCGCCGTACAGGTCGAGCGCCTGCTCCACGGTGACGACGGCACGGTCCACACCGGCGCAGTAGCCGCGCGGAGACGCGAGCAGGACGGCCTTCTCGGTCTCGGAGAGGACACGCGGCGTACCGAGGTCTGTGCTCATGGCCCCGAGTCTACGGTCCACCGAGTCGGCGCAAACGGTCGGCCGAGTCGGCGTCCATCTACGCCGACTCGGCCGGTGGGCAGGGAGCGAGTCGGCGCAGATGGTCGGCTGTCGGTGGCGGTCAGTAGGGTCACCGACATGCCCTTGGAGACCTCCCCCGAGTCGCCGGCCCCGGTCCGGCAGATCGCGAACGCGATCGCGAGCTGGATCGACCGGCTCGGTGCGGTGTGGGTCGAGGGCCAGGTCGCCCAGGTCAGCCGCCGCCCAGGGCTCAACACCGTGTTCCTCACCCTCCGTGACGCCGTCGCCGACCTGTCCGTTCCGGTCACGTGCAGCCGGGTGCTCTTCGACGGTCTCAACCCGCCCCTCGTCGAGGGCGCGAGCGTGGTCATCCACGCCAAGCCGTCCTACTACGCCACCCGCGGCACCCTCTCGCTCTACGCCCGTGACATCCGGATGGTCGGCCTCGGTGAGCTCCTCGCCCGGCTCGAGCGTCGCCGCCAACTGCTCGCGGCCGAGGGACTCTTCGCCGCCGAACTCAAGCGGCGACCCCCGTTCCTGCCGACGAAGGTCGGCCTGGTGACCGCGCCGCGGTCGGCCGCCGAGCGCGACGTGCTGGAGAACGCCCGGCGCCGCTGGCCCGCGGTCCGCTTCGAGATCGCGTACGCCGCCATGCAGGGGCCCCGCAGCGCGACCGAGGTCGTCGAGGGGCTGCAGCGCCTCGACCGCGACCCCGAGGTCGACGTGATCGTGATCGCCCGCGGTGGCGGCTCGGTCGAGGACCTCCTGCCGTTCTCCGACGAGCACCTCCTCCGTGCGGTCCACGCGGCGCGCACCCCCGTCGTGTCCGCGATCGGCCACGAGCCGGACAGTCCGCTGCTCGACCTCGTCGCCGACGTCCGGGCCTCCACCCCCACCGACGCCGCCAAGCTGGTCGTCCCCGACGTGGTCGAGGAGCTCCGCCTGGTCGTGACCGCTCGTGACCGGATGCGCGCGGGCCTGCGCTCGTGGCTCCACCGCGAGCAGACGGGGCTCGACGCGCTCCGCTCCCGCCCCGCGCTGGCCGATCCTCGGTCGCTGCTCGATGCCCGCGACGACGAGGTGACCGCCCTGCGCGAGCGCGCTCGCCGCTGCCTCTCCCACCAGCTCGACCGCGCGGCCGACGACATCGGCCACCACCGTGCCCGGGCCCGGGCGCTCTCGCCGCTGCAGACCCTCCGGCGGGGGTACGCCGTGGTGCAGGATGCCGACGGCCACGTGCTGAGCAGCGTCGCCGGCGTCGACGCCGACCGGGCGATCACGGTCCGACTCGCCGACGGCCGCCTCCACGCGGTCACGACCGGCGCCATCCCCGACTCCACCAGCGACCCCGAGGAGCCCACCGATGAGTGACGAGACGCCGTCCTACGAGCAGGCCCGCGAGGAGCTGGTCGAGGTCGTCCGCCGGCTCGAGGCGGGAGGAACGACGCTCGAGGAGTCCCTGGCGCTCTGGGAGCGGGGCGAGAAGCTCGCGACGGTGTGCCAGCAGTGGCTCGACGGTGCCCGTCAGCGGCTCGACGCGGCCATCGACGGCTCCCCGGACGACGCCGCCGCCGACGAGGGCTGAGTCGGGTCGGTGGCCGCCCCGCTCAGCGCAGCGGCTTGGTGGTCAGCAGCCCGAGGAAGGCCCGCACGTCGGCGTCCTTCGGGCCCCACACGATGAGCGTCGAGCCGCCGACCTTCCGCGAGTAGCCGTGGTCGCCGCCCGCGTCGCTCCACGGCGTCCAGGAGTCGCCGACCGCGGTGTCGATGGTCACCGGCTTGCCGGCCTTCGGGTTGGCGTCGATGTTCTTCTTCGCGAGCGAACGCGGCGTGCCCGGGCCGAGCTCGAGGCCGACGTAGCTGCTCTCCCCCTTGGCGAAGTTCATCGTCCAGACGGGGTGCTTGCCCGGCTGGAAGCCGGGCTCGGTGTTGGCGTACCAGCCCGTCGGGAGGGTGCGCGGGTAGACGACGCGGATCTTCACCCCGGTGTCGCCCTGGGCGCTCTGCACGGTGCGGACCGTGCCGACCCAGTCGGCGCCCTGGCTGAGGCCGAGCTCGTCGTTGGCCTGGTCGCGGCGAGCGTCGCCCCACCAGTGCGTGACCAGGACGAGGGGGACGACGACCACGACCAGCACGATCATCGAGCCGATCAGGCCCCCGAAGGTGCGTGGGTACCGCCGACTGCCCTGCTCGCTCACGCCCTCCATCGTCCCATCCCGACCCCACTGCCGGAGAATGGGGCCCGTGCCGCTGCCCGCCCCCGCCCAGGACGCCGTCGGCGTGGTGGCGCTCGTCGCGCTCCTGGTGACGGCCCATCGCCATCCTCGGCCGCGCACGGAGGCCGTCGTGAGCATGCTGGCCGCCGCGGTGGCGCTCCTCGCCGGTCCGCTCGACGCCGGCCGTGCGTGGGACGCGATCCGCCCGCTGCTGCCGGTCGTCGGCTTCCTGGTCGCCATCCTGGTCGTCGCCGAGGTGTGCGCGCGCGCCGGCGTCTTCACGGCTGCGGCCCGCGTCGTCGCCCGGCTCAGCCTCCGCGCGCACGCGGACGGGGACGAGGTGACCCCGAGGCCACAGCTGTTGTTGCTCGGTGTCCTCGTCGTGGCCGTCCTGGTCACGACGCTGCTCAGTCTCGACGCGACCGTCGTCCTGCTGACGCCCGTCGTGCTCACCGCGACGGGCGGGCTCGGCCTGTCCCCGCGCCCGGCGGCCTACGCCTGCCTGCGGATGGCGAACTCCGGCTCGCTGCTCCTGCCGGTCGCCAACCTGACCAACCTGCTCGCGATGCCGCACCTCCCGTTCGGCTTCGGCGGCTTCGCCGCCCGGATGGCGGTGCCGCTCGCCGTCACCCTCCTGGTCGAGTACGCCGGCCTGCGACTGCTCTTCCGGGCCGAGCTGCGCGTTCCGGCGGCCGAGCGGGCGGAATCCGCAGCCACGTCGGCGGCGCCGGCGCTGCCGAGTGCGCCGCGCATGCGGTCGCTGCTCGTCCCGATCGTCACGGTCGCGCTGATGCTGACGGCGTTCGCCGTCCTCTCCCCGGTCGGCGTGGAGCCGTGCTGGCCCGCGGCGGTCGCTGCCGTCGTACTCCTGGCGTGGGGGCGGCGTCGCCGGCTGCTCGCCGTCCGGGACGCGGTCCATGCGGCCCATCCGAGCTTCGTCCTCTTCGTCCTCGCCCTGGGGCTCGTCGTCGCGGCGCTCGCGGGCGGCTTCCTCGGCGAGGTGGCGCAGGCCCTGCTCCCCGGCGGGACGGGCTTCGCCGACCTGCTCCTCATCGCGCTGGTCGCGACCGTGGCCGCGGCGCTGCTCACGAACCTCTCCGCGACGCTGCTGCTGGTGCCGCTGCTCGCGTCGCACGGCGCGACCGCCGTCCTCGCCGCGCTGCTCGGTCTCGGCATCGGCGCGGGTCTCACCTGGACCGGCAGCCTGGCCAACCTGCTGTGGCGGCGGACGCTGGTCCGGCAGGGGGTCCGCCCCGCGCAGCTGTCCTTCCACCGGGTCTCGCTCACGCTCACCCCGGTGTCGCTGGTCGTGGCGACCGCCGCGCTGGCCCTGGTGACCTGAGCCGCCCGGCCACCCGCCGGCCACGCAGGTGCGGAGACGTTTTCCTCGTTCTCACGCAGATGCGGACGATGTCACGACACCGTGACATATCTGCGGCATGATGCTTCCTCGTGACCGCCTACCGCATCGCCGAGGCCGCGGCGCTCCTCGGTGTCAGCGACGACACCATGCGCCGCTGGATCGACGCCGGCCGGGTCGAGGCCGCCACCGAGGGCGGCCGCACCGTCGTCCCGGGCGCGTCCCTCGCCCGCCTCGCCGTCGAGCTCGCCGATGCCCCGGACCCCCAGCGGGCCCGGGCGGTGAGCGCCCGCAACCGTCTGCTCGGTCTCGTCACGAAGGTCACCAAGGACACCGTGATGGCCCAGGTCGAGCTGATCTGCGGGCCCTACCGGATCGTCTCGTTGATGAGCAGCGAGGCGGCCGACGACCTGGGTCTCGAGCCCGGCGTCACGGCGGTCGCGTCCATCAAGTCAACCAACGTCGTCGTGGAGCGTCCCTAGATGAAGAAGTCCCTGGTCCGGCCGCTGTTCGCGGCCCTCGCGGCCGCCACCCTCCTGCCCCTCTCCGCCTGCGGCAGCAGCGACGACAGCGCGAGCGGAGGCAGCGACACCACGACGCTGACCGTCTTCGCGGCCGCCTCGCTGACCGACACGTTCACCGAGATCAAGAAGGAGTTCGAGGCCGCTCACCCCGGGGTCGACGTCAAGCTCGACTTCGACGGCTCCTCCACGCTCGTCTCCCAGATCCAGGGCGGCGCCCCCGCCGACGTCTTCGCCTCGGCCGACACCGCCAACATGGACAAGCTCACCCAGGACGGCAGCGCGCAGGCCCCGAAGGACTTCGCCACCAACGTCCTCGAGATCGCCACGCCGCCGGACAACCCGGCTCACATCACGAGCTTCGCCGACCTCGGCAAGAGCGGCGTCAAGGTCGTCGTCTGCGCCCCGGAGGTGCCGTGCGGCGCCGCCACCCAGCAGATGGAGCAGAAGACCGGCGTCACGATCAAGCCGGTGAGCGAGGAGCAGTCCGTGACCGACGTGCTCGGCAAGATCACCTCCGGTGAGGCGGACGCCGGACTGGTCTACGTCACCGACGTGACCTCGGCGGGCGACCAGGTCAAGGGCGTGCCGTTCCCGCAGTCGTCCAAGGTGGTCAACACCTACCCGATCGCCACGCTCAAGGACGCGAAGAACGCCGACCTCGCCGAGCAGTTCGTCGACTTCGTCCTGGGCAGCGACGGCCAGAAGGTGCTGAAGAATGCCGGTTTCGGCCAGCCGTGACCCGCTCGACCCAGCAGTGAGCGTCCGTGACCGGCGGCCGCGGCGGGAGCGATCCGCCGCGGCCGCCGGCCCCGGCGTCGACGTCGGCCTCCCCCGCTGGCTGTGGCTGCCGGCCGCCCTCGGCGGGGTCTTCGTGCTCCTCCCCCTCGTCGCGATGGTGGTCCGGATCCACTGGGCGGACTTCCCGGCGCTCATCACCTCCCACGAGTCGGTCGAGGCTCTGACGCTGAGCCTCAAGACCGCGGTCGCCGCCGTCGTGATCTGCCTCGTGCTCGGGATCCCGATGGCGGTCGTCCTCGCCCGCACCGACTTCCGCGGCCAGTCCCTGCTCCGCTCGCTGGTGCTCCTTCCGCTGGTCCTCCCGCCGGTCGTCAGCGGCATGGCGCTGCTCTACACCTTCGGCCGCCGCGGGCTGCTCGGTCATACGCTCGATGTCCTCGGCCTGTCGCTCTCGTTCACCACCGCGGCGGTCGTCATGGCGCAGTCGTTCGTCGCTCTCCCCTTCCTGGTGATCAGCCTCGAGGGCGCGCTCCGCTCGGCCGGGCGCCGGTACGACGTCGTCGCGGCCACCCTCGGCGCCCGCCCCACCACGGTCTTCTGGCGTGTGACGATCCCGCTGGTGCTTCCCGGGCTGCTCTCGGGGGCCGTGCTCGCCTTCGCGCGCTGCCTGGGCGAGTTCGGCGCCACGATCACCTTCGCCGGCAGCCTCGAAGGCACCACCCGGACGATGCCGATCCAGATCTACCTCTACAACGCGGGCTCCGACCCCGACTCGGCGGTCGCGCTCTCGATCGTGCTGGTGGTGGTCGCCGTGCTCGTCATCGGCGTCGCGCGAGTGGGCAGGTCCGCGTTGTGACCGGCCTGCACGTCCGCGCCCTCGTCCGGAACCGCGACGTCGACCTCGAGCTCGACGTGGCCGCCGGCGAGACGGTGGCGGTCCTCGGCCCCAACGGTGCCGGCAAGTCGACCCTGTTGTCGGTGCTCGCCGGGCTCCTCCGTCCCGACGAGGGGACGGTCGTCCTCGGGGGACGCCCCCTCGACGGCACGCCACCCCACGCCCGTGGGATCGCCCTCCTCGCCCAGGACCCGCTGCTCTTCCCGCACCTGACGGCGCTCGACAACGTGGCGTTCGCACCCCGCGCCCGAGGCGTACGACGCGGCCCGGCCCGTTCCGCCGCCCACCGGCACCTCGACGCGGTCGGCGTGGGCCACCTCGCCGCGCGGAAGCCCGCCCAGCTCTCCGGCGGCCAGGCCCAGCGGGTCGCCGTAGCCCGTGCCCTGGCCGCCGAGCCCGACCTGCTGCTGCTCGACGAGCCCATGGCCGCCCTCGACGTCGACGTCGCGCCGGCGCTGCGCCAGCTGCTGCGCTCCGTCCTCGCCGACCGCACGGCGCTCATCGTCACCCATGACGTCCTCGACGCGCTGCTTCTCGCCGACCGGGTGGTCGTCCTCGAGGGCGGCCGGATCGTGGAGCAGGGCCCGACCCAGCAGGTGCTGGCGACACCGCGCTCGGCCTTCGCCGCTCGCCTCGCCGGGCTCGACCTCGTCCCCGGGACCTGGAACGGCGAGGTGCTCGTCGCTCCCTCCGGCCTGACCGTCGCGGGGCTCGCGGAGGCGGACCTCTCCCCCGGCGACGCCGTCGCCGCCCTCTTCCGCCCGTCCTCGGTCGGCGTCTTCGCCAGCCCACCCGGTGGGAGCCCGCGCAACCACGTCGAGGTCACCGTCGGCGACCTCGAGCCACTCGGTGACCGCGTGCGCGTGCGGGCGGTGGAGCAGGCCGCCGCCGGCGTACGCCTGGCCGCCGACGTGACCCCGGCCGCCGTCGCCGAGCTCGGCCTCGCCCCCGGAGTGCGCGTGACGTTCGCGGTGAAGGCGACCGAGGTCGCGATCTATCCGACCGGACAACCCTCCGACGCCGGCAGTCGCGACTCTGGAACGTTCAAGCGACCGGCGCCGGCGAACTCCCCCGTCTCCGACCGATAGAGTCGGCACATGACCGACCACCACCTGCCCGAGACCCTCGACGTGGCGCCGGCCGCGCCCGACCGCAACCTCGCTCTCGAGCTGGTGCGCGTGACCGAGGCGGCCGCGATGGCAGCGGCGCGCTGGGTCGGGCGCGGCGACAAGAACGGCGCCGACGGGGTGGCGGTCAACGCCATGCGCGTCATGATCTCGACCGTCGCCATGGACGGCACCGTCGTCATCGGCGAGGGCGAGAAGGACAACGCGCCGATGCTCTACAACGGCGAGCGCGTCGGCGACGGAAGCGGCCCGGCGTGCGACGTCGCCGTCGACCCGATCGACGGCACCACGCTGACCGCCAAGGGCATGAGCAACGCCGTGTCGGTGATGGCGGTCGCGCCGCGCGGGTCGATGTATGACCCCAGCGCGGTCTTCTACATGGAGAAGCTGGTCACCGGCCCGGAGGCGGCGGACGTCGTCGACATCCGCCTCCCGGTGGCCGAGAACATCTCCCAGGTCGCCAAGGCCAAGGGCACCAAGCCCTCCGACATCACCGTCATCGTCCTCGACCGGCCGCGTCACGCGGAGCTCGTGGAGGACATCCGCGCCACCGGGGCGCGGATCAAGTTCATCACCGACGGCGACGTCGCCGGCGCGATCTCCGCGGCCCGCGCCGGCAGCGGCGCCGACCTGCTGCTCGGCGTCGGCGGCACCCCCGAGGGCATCGTCGCGGCCTGCGCGATGAAGGCTCTCGGCGGCACCATCCAGGGCCGGCTGTGGCCGAAGGACGACGAGGAGCGCCAGAAGGCCCTCGACGCGGGCCACAACCTCGATCCGGACTTCGTCCTGCGCACCGACGACCTCGTGACCGGCGACGACTGCTTCTTCGTCGCCACCGGCATCACCGACGGCGACCTGATGCGCGGCGTGCAGTATCGCCCCGGCGGCTCGATCGTCACCGACTCGCTCGTCATGCGCTCGCGCTCCGGCACGATCCGCAAGATCACCAGCGAGCACCAGCTCGCCAAGCTCCAGGCCTACTCCGCCATCGACTTCCAGGGCGCCTGACCGGCGATGACGGTCGAGCAGACCCAGGTCGAGGAGTCCGCCGAGCAGCTCGCTCCGGTCGGGCGCGGTGTCGAGCTCTGCTACCAGACCTACGGCGACCCCGCGGACGAGCCGCTGCTGCTCGTCATGGGGCTCGGCGGCCCGATGACCTGGTGGGACCCCGAGTTCTGCCGTGAGCTCGCCCGGGCCGGCTTCTACGTCATCCGGTTCGACAACCGCGACATCGGGCGGTCCACCAAGCTCGACAGCATCGCCAACGCCCGGGTGACGTTCCCGAAGCTCGCGAAGGCGTTCCTCGGGCTGCGCGTGACGCCGCCCTACACCCTGACCGACATGGCCGACGACGCCGTCGGGCTCCTCGACCACCTCGGGGTCGGCTCGGCCCACCTCTTCGGGATCTCGATGGGCGGGATGATCGTCCAGACGATGGCCATCACCCACCCCGACCGGGTCCGCTCGCTGGTGTCGATGATGTCGACGACCGGCCGGCGCACGGTCGGGTTCCAGCATCCGTCGCTCATCCCGACGCTGCTGGCCCGTCAGGTCGGCCGTCAGGCCTACGTCGAAGGCTCGGTCAAGATCTGGCGGCTGATCGGCTCCCCCGGCTTCCCGTCGACCGAGGCCGAGGTCCGCAAGCGCGCCGAGGACACCTACGAGCGCGGCATCTCGGGCTCCGCCGTCGCACGGCAGATGCTCGCCGTGGTCAGCCAGCCGGACCGCACCACCGACCTGCGCCGCGTCACCGTCCCCATGACGGTCGTCCACGGGCTCGCCGACAAGATGGTCCACGTGTCCGGTGGCCGCGCGACGTCCATGGCCGTCCCCGGCGCCGAGCTGCTCCTCATCGACGGGATGGGCCACGACCTGCCGCAGGCGCTCTGGCCGACGTACGTCGCCGCCGTACGCCGCACCGCGGACCGCGCCCGCTGACCGGCGCCACGCGCCGGGCGCTCAGACCCGCCGCGACGCCTCGACCGCGAGCCGGTCCGCCTGCTCGTTGAGCCGGTGGCCGGCGTGGCCCTTGACCCAGCGGAACGCGATGTCGCCTCGGGCGGCGACCAGCTCGATGAGCGGCTCCCACAGGTCGCGGTTGGCAACCGGCTTGCGGGCGCTGTTGACCCAGCCACGGGCCAGCCAGCCCTCCCACCAGCGGTCGCGGAAGCAGTTCACGACGTAGGTCGAGTCGCTGACGATCAGCAGCGGTCCCTCGAGCGCCCGGGCCGCCTCGAGCGCGGCCTGGATCTCCATCCGCTGGTTGGTCGTCGCCCGCGCCCCGCCCGCGTCGCTGCGGCCGTCGGCGACGACCCACGCCCAGCCGCCCGGCCCCGGGTTGCCCCGGCAGGCGCCGTCGGTAAAGACCTCGAGCGCCCCGGGCACGGACTCCATCTGCGGACGCGTCCTGCGCGCCGTGGCCCGGGTGGCGGCGGCCGTCGTGCTGCCGGTGGTCGTCGTACGCCGCCCGGCGCCTCGGCGCGCCGGCCGCGCCGGCCGCGAGGACCGCGACCCGCTCCCTGCGGAGGCAGGCGCCCGGCAGTGGGCGCACTCGGAGACGAACAGGTCGGTGACGTCGCAGCGCTGCACCCGGTGAGGCTAGGACACGGCGTTGCGAGACCTGCGGGCGGCTCCGCCCGACGCCGCCTGCGGGGCCGCACCGCCCCGGCGACCTCGGTTGGGACCCGCCGAGGTGGCGGGACTACCGTTGCTTCATGCACGACCATGGCATGGGCATGTCAGATCTCCCCCAGCTGGGCTGGTCGGAGTTCTTCGGCACTTGGAGCCTCTCACCCGGGTGGCTCGTCGCGGTCGTCCTGATCGGCGCGCTCTACCTCGCCGGGCGCGGCCTGGCCGGGCCCGCGACCTCGGTCCCACGCTGGCGGGTGGCCAGCTTCCTCACCGGCCTCGTCCTGCTGTGGGTCATGGTGGCGTCCGCGATCGGCGGCTACGCGATGTCGCTGGCCTGGATGCACATGGTCCTGCACCTCACGCTGATCATGGTCGTGCCGACGCTGCTCGTGCTCGGCCATCCGCTGACGGTGCTCGTGGAGTCGTTCCGCGAGCAGGGTCAAGCCCGGGCCCGGCGTGTGCTGCGGTCCCTGCCGTTCGCGGCGCTGTTCAGCCCGGCGTTCGGCCTGCTCGTCTACACCGTGGTCATCGTCGGCACCCACCTGACCTCGTTCATGGACCACATGGCCCGGCACGAGTCGCTGATGGTCGGCGAACAGGTCGTCTACGTCCTGGCCGGCTGGTTCTTCCTGCTCCCGCTCATCGGCGAGGAGCCGGTCCGCTCCGACCTGCCCTACCTCGGCCGGATCGCCCTGCTCGTCGTCGGCATGGTCCCCGACACGATCGTCGGCATCGTCATGCTGCAGACGAACCACGACATGTACCCGGTCTACAGCGGCATGCGGCCGGACTGGTCCCTCGACGCCGTCCGCGACATCCAGACCGCCGGCGCCCTCATGTGGGCCGGCGGCGACGGCGGGATGATGTTCATCGCCATCGGGCTGGTCATCGCCGTCATCACCTCACCCATGCGACGCGCGAAGATGACCGGCGCGTTCCTCGAGGGCGTCCGGCGCCAGACCCTCGTCGAGCACGTCAGCGACTCCGGCGCCGAGGCGCCACACACCGTCGACGGTGCCGACCTCGACCCCGATGGGGACGAGGCGCTGGCGGCCTACAACCGGATGCTGGCGCGGTTCGCCGACCACGAGCGCTGACCGACGTCGACGGGCTCGGCGGATGTCCGCCGAGCCCGTCGAGGTGGCTGGTCAGTCGGAGAGCCGCAGCCCCGACGCGGTGTCGAAGACGTGGACGTCGGCCGGGTCGGTCGTGACGTGGATCGTCTCGCCCTTGGCGACCTGGTCCTTGGCGGACACGCGCACGATGATCGTCGAGGGCGTGCCCTCCACATCGGAGGAGCCGTAGACGAACGAGTCCGAGCCGAGCTCCTCCACCACGGTCACCGTCACCGGCAGGCCGCCCTCCTGGGGCCCGACGAGGCGCCAAGCCTCGGGGCGTACGCCCACGGTGATGTCGCCGGCCATCTTGGCCGCCGCCGCAGGGTCGACCGGGACGAGGTAGTCGCCGATCTTCGCCTGGCCGTCGGCGGCCTTCGCCTGGATGAGGTTCATCTGGGGCGAGCCGATGAAGCCGGCGACGAAGAGGTTCACCGGGCGGCGGTAGAGCTCGAGCGGGGTCGCCACCTGCTGCAGCTCGCCGGCGTTCATCACGGCGACCCGGTCGCCCATCGTCATGGCCTCGACCTGGTCGTGGGTGACGTAGACGGTGGTGATGCCGAGGTCGGCCTGGAGCTTGGCGATGTCCGTGCGCGTCTGGACGCGCATCTTGGCGTCGAGGTTCGACAGCGGCTCGTCCATGCAGAAGACCTGCGGCTCGCGGACGATCGCGCGGCCCATCGCCACGCGCTGACGCTGACCACCCGAGAGGGCCTTGGGCTTGCGGTCGAGGTATTCGGTGAGGCCGAGCAGCTTCGCGGCGTCCTTGACGCGCCGGTCACGCTCCGCCTTGTCGACCTTGGCCATCTTCAGCGAGAACGCCATGTTCTCGGCGACGCTCATATGGGGGTAGAGCGCGTAGTTCTGGAAGACCATCGCGATGTCGCGGTCCTTCGGCGGGACGTTGGTGACGTCTCGGTCGCCGATGAGGATGCGGCCGTCGGTCACCTCCTCCAGCCCCGCGAGCATGCGCAGGGTGGTGGACTTGCCGCAGCCGGAGGGGCCGACGAGCACCATGAACTCGCCGTCCTCGATCTCGAGGTCGATGCCCTTGACCGCTGGGGTGGGTGTCCCTGGATACCAGCGCTGGGCCTTCTCGAAGGTCACAGATGCCATGTTGAGTTTGCTCCTTCACCGGCAGGTACGTGCCGGACGATCCGTCGTGAAAGAAGTGCCGCACCGACGGCGTGGCCTGGCTCACTGTACGGCATCGGCCGAGGCACGCCGCCGACGCTGCTTCAACCGGACCGTGCAGTGGTCTGGGCCAGCGGCGCATGTCGCACCCCGGTATGGGTCACCCCGTGTGACACCTGTGGACAAAGTGCCCATAGGGGACTACACCAGTGACTCAGATCACTGTGCGATCGACGCGGGGTTACCCGGGAAGGGGCGGCGCGCATGACGCGAGCGCGAAGAGGGAGGGGAATCGCGGCCTGCGCCGCAGGCGCCGTCGCGTCGGCGACGCTGGTCGCCTGCGGCTCATCGAGCGGTACGCCGGAGCTGGTGTGGTACACCAACCCCGACAACGGCGGCCAGGCGGCCCTCGCGAAGGACTGCAGCACCCCGCAGTACAAGATCACCACGCAACTGCTCCCCCAGGACGCGACCCAGCAGCGCGTCCAACTGGCGCGGCGGCTCAACGCACACGACGACTCCATCGACCTGATGAGCCTCGACCCGGCGTTCACGGCCGAGTTCGCCAACGCCGGCTACCTCGCCACCATCCCCGACGACCTGGCCAACACCCTCGAGCAGCAGTCCTTCAAGGGAGCCGTCTCGGCCTCGACGTGGGACGGCAAGCTCGCGGTCGCCCCGTTCTGGTCCAACACGCAGGTGCTCTGGTACCGCAAGTCGGTCGCCCAGAAGGCCGGGCTCGACATGAGCAAGCCGGTGACCTGGGACCAGATCATCGACGCCGCCCAGAAGACCGGCACGAAGGTCGCCGTCCAGGCCAACAAGTACGAGGGCTACGTGGTCTGGATCAACGCCCTCGTCGCCGGGGCGGGCGGCGACATCGTCGGCGACGTCGAGAAGGGCGTGGATGCCTCGATCGACATCAACTCCGACGCCGGCAAGACCGCAGCCGGCATCATCGCCAAGCTGGCCCACAGCAGCGCCGCACCGCCCGACCTCTCGGTCGCCCAGGAGGGTCAGTCCGAGGCGTCGTTCGTCGCCAAGAACGGCGGCTTCCTCACCAACTGGACCTACATCTACTCCGCCGACGGCCCGACCCTGAAGGACGACCTCGGCTGGGCGCCGTACCCGGAGTCGGTGCAGGGCCAGCAGTCGCGGCCGCCGTACGGCGGTATCGGGATCGGCGTGAGCAAGTACTCCAACCACGTCGACGAGGCGATGAAGGCCGTCTCCTGCCTCACCTCGGCGCAGAGCCAGGGCAAGTACGCCGTCGCCGAGGGCAACATGCCGGCGAGCGCCGGCGGCTACGACTACCCGGCGCTGAAGAAGAAGTATCCCGCCGATCTGCTCGAGCTCTTCCAGCAGAGCGTCGACCAGGCCGCGCCGCGGCCGGTGACGCCGTACTGGAGCGACATCTCGAGCGCCATCCAGTCGACGTGGCACCCGGCCTCGTCGGTCTCGCAGCGCACTCCGGCGAAGTCGGCGTCGTTCATCGATGACGTGCTGCACGGAAGGAGCCTGCTGTGACCTCCACCGTCGCGACTCCTGCCGCCGCCGGATCCCGCGTGCGTACGTCGGGCACCGACCGCGCGATCGCCGAGAACCGCCTGGGCCGCAAGCTGGTCGCCCCGGCCGTGATCGTGATGCTCATCGTCACCGCGTGGCCGATGATCCAGGCGCTCTACCTCTCGCTCTTCCGCTACCGCCTGACCACGCCGGACGACAAGGCGTTCGTCGGACTCGCGAACTACGGCACGATCCTCTCCGACTCGCTGTTCTGGAAGGACACGCTCAACACCGTGATCATCATGGTCGTGAGCGTGGCGATCGAGCTCGTGATCGGCTTCGCCTTCGCGATGGTGATGCACCGGATCATCTTCGCCCGCGGCGCTATCCGCACCTCGATCCTGATCCCCTACGGCATCATCACCGTGGTCTCGGCCTTCGCCTGGCAGTTCGCCTTCAGCGTCAACAACGGCTTCGTCAACCAGTGGTTCGCCTGGCTGCCGGGGATCAACTCCGGTGTCGATGCGACCAACTGGTTCGGCAGCCATTGGCCGGCGATGTTCGCGATCATGGTCTCGGAGATTTGGAAGACGACGCCGTTCATGTCGCTGCTGCTGCTCGCTGGTCTCTCCCAGGTCTCGGAGGACATGATCGAGGCGGCCCAGGTCGACGGCGCCACCTGGTGGCAGCGGCTGTGGAAGGTCATCATCCCCAACATGCGCGCCGCGATCATGGTCGCCGTCCTGTTCCGCGCGCTCGACGCGTTCCGCATCTTCGACAACATCTACATCATGACGAAGGGCGCTCAGGACACCGAGTCGTCCTCGTTCCTGACCTACCGCCAGGTGATCGAGCAGTTCCAACTCGGGCTCGGCTCGGCGCTCTCGGTGCTGCTCTTCCTCACCGTGCTGCTGCTCGCCTGGCTCATCGTCAAGCTGTTCCGAGTCGATCTGGCCCGGGCCCGAGGGGAGGCGTGATGGCACGCTCGACCGGAAAGACCGTCTTCGGCACCTGGGTCGGCTTCGTCATCGTCCTGGTGTGGTGCCTGCTGCCGGTGGCCTGGATCATCTCGCTGTCGTTCAAGCCGTTGGCCGAGACCAACGCCGGCAGTCCGCAGTTCTTCCCGAAGAACGCCACCTGGCAGAACTACAAGGACATCTTGTCGAACGACGACTTCCTCTATGCCCTGCGGAACTCGTTCTGCATCGCGATCATCGCGACGGTGCTCGCGGTCATCTTCGCGACGCTGGCGGCGTACGCCATCGCCCGGCTCGACTTCAAGGGCAAGCGACTCGTGCTGTCGCTGGCGCTGGCGATCGCGATGTTCCCGGTGGTCTCACTGGTCAGTCCGCTGTTCGACATGTGGCGCACCTTCCACCTGTTCAACACCTGGCCGGGCCTGATCATCCCCTACATGACCTTCACGCTCCCCCTCGCCATCTGGACGCTCTCGGCGTTCTTCCGGGAGATCCCGTGGGAGATGGAGCAGGCTGCCCAGGTCGACGGCGCGACCCCCTGGCAGGCCTTCCGGAAGGTGATCGTCCCGCTCGCGGCGCCCGGAGTCTTCACCGCCGCGATCCTGACGTTCTTCTTCGCGTGGAACGAGTTCGTCCTGGCCATCTCGCTGACCTCGACGACCTCGGCCCGAACCGTCCCTGCCCAGATGTCGTTCTTCGTGGGCAGCGACCCGTTCAACCCGCCGTACGGGCAGCTCGCCACCGCCTCGGTGATCGTGACGATCCCGATCGTGATCCTCGTCCTGCTCTTCCAGCGCAAGATCGTCGCCGGGCTGACCTCCGGCGCAGTGAAGGGGTAACGCCATGGCTTCGATCTCCATGAGCCACATCGTCAAGAAGTACGGCGACGGCTTCCCCGCCGTCAACGACGTCAGCATCGACGTCGCCGACGGGGAGTTCGTGATCCTCGTCGGGCCGTCGGGCTGCGGCAAGTCGACGCTGCTGCGCATGATCGTCGGGCTGGAGGACATCACCTCCGGCGACATGCTCATCGGCGACCGGCGGGTCAACGAGCTCGCCCCGCGCGAGCGCAACCTGGCGATGGTGTTCCAGAACTACGCGCTCTACCCGCACCTCACCGTCTACGAGAACATCGCGTTCCCGCTCCGGTTGGCCGGGGCGAAGGACGACGAGGTGGACAAGAAGGTGCGCGCCGCGGCGGAGACGCTCGAGCTCAACGAACACCTCGAGCGCAAGCCCAGCAACCTCTCCGGCGGCCAGCGTCAGCGGGTGGCGATGGGGCGAGCGATCGTCCGGAACGCCGACGCGTTCCTCTTCGATGAGCCGCTGTCGAACCTGGACGCGAAGCTCCGCGGCCAGATGCGCACCGAGATCTCGCGGCTGCAGAAGCGGATGGGCATCACCACGGTCTACGTCACCCACGACCAGATCGAGGCGATGACGTTGGGTGACCGGGTCGCCGTGCTCAAGCGCGGGGTGCTCCAGCAGCTCGCGACGCCGCGGGAGCTCTATGACAACCCCGGCAACCTGTTCGTGGCCGGGTTCATCGGGTCACCGCCGATGAACTTCCTGCCGGCGACCGTCGAGGGGACGACGCTCAAGCTGCCTTTCGGCGAAGTGCAGATCCCGCAGGAGAAGGCGGCCAAGGTCGCCGGCAAGGGGCTCCTCATCGCCGGGATCCGGCCGGAGAACTTCGCCGAGGCGTCGGCGCCGCACGCGCGCGACGTGTCGGAGGCCAACACGTTCGAGGCCAGCGTGGACGTGGTCGAGTGGTTGGGCAACGAGACCTACGCCTACATCCCGTTCGAGGCTCCCCCGGAGGTCGAGGCCCAGCTCGACCAGCTCGCCCAGGAGACCGACAGCGAGGCGCTCCGCACCCAGCTGGTCGTCACGCTCGACGGCAGCAGCACCGTCAAGGACGGCGACAAGATCAAGATCTGGCTCGACGGCTCGAAGGTCCACCTCTTCGACCCCGAGACGACCGAGAACCTCACTGTCGATGCCAGCCGGGCCGGCACGGTGCCGTCGCTCGGGATCGTCGCCGGTGAGAGCAGCGACGGCGCCCCGGCCGGCTCGGTGTAAGGGCCGTGCTGAGCCGAGCGCGGCCGGTCCGCGGTCGGCTCAGCCGCCCGTCTTGGGAAGCCGCGGGCCTCGTGCCGGCCGGCGGCTGACCGAGACCCCGCCCATGAGCGCGAAGCCCTTCACCCGCAGCACGGGCGAATCGGCCCGGACCTCCGCACCGCCGCCGGGTCCGGAGTAGCCGCCCATGATCCCGACCCCCTCCATGATCACGTGGACATCGGGGGCCACCTTGATGTCGGCGCCGCCCATGATCGCGTTGACGACGATCGTGCACTCCCGCTGCGACCAGCGCGCCTCGCGCAGGTCGAGGTCGGCGCCGCCCATCAGGCAGAAGATCGTCATCTCGCCGGGCACCGTCCACACGCCCTTGCGCTCGACGCCGCTCAGGATCGCGAGGTGGCGCTCGGCCCCGCCGGCGCCTGGCGGAGATGCTGGCGGGGACGCTGCCGCGGTGGAAGCCGGCCGCTGGTCGGGTAGGTCGAGCGTGAGCGGCACCAGGTCGGCGTACGTCTTCGCGGCGTAGGCCGCCTCGAGCCGCTCGTCGAGCTCGTCGAGGTCGAGCCGGCCCTCCCCCGCCGCCTCGCGGAGGATCTCCGCGACCTGATGGCGGTCGGCATCGCTGATGCGCAGCTCCGGGTTGCGGCGGGGGTCGGGCACGGCCATGTGACTCAGCGTAGTGACGGCTCGACGTAGACGGTGCCGCCCAGCTCGAGGAACTCCTCCGACTTCTGCTTCATCCCCTCCTCGGCGCCGTCGGCGGACTTCATCCCGAACCGGTCGCGGACGTCCTGGCTGATCCGCATGGAGCAGAACTTCGGGCCGCACATCGAGCAGAAGTGGGCGGTCTTGGCGTTCTCGGCCGGCAGGGTCTCGTCGTGGAACGCCTCGGCGGTCACCGGGTCGAGCGCGAGCGCGAACTGGTCGTGCCAGCGGAACTCGAACCGCGCCTTGGAGAGTGCGTCGTCCCAGTCCCGGGCGCCTGGGTGGCCCTTCGCGACGTCGGCGGCGTGGGCCGCCAGCTTGTAGGTGATGACGCCCGTCTTCACGTCGTCCTTGTTCGGCAGGCCGAGATGCTCCTTGGGCGTGACGTAGCAGAGCATCGCCGTGCCGTGCATCGCGATCGTGGCCGCGCCGATGGCGGAGGTGATGTGGTCGTAGCCCGGCGCGATATCGGTCGCGAGCGGCCCGAGCGTGTAGAACGGCGCGCCGTGGCACCACTCCTGCTGGAGGTCGACGTTCTCCTTGACCAGGTTGAGCGGGACGTGACCGGGGCCCTCCACCATGACCTGGACGTCGTGCGCCCAGGCCCGCTCGGTGAGCTCCGCGAGCGTGCGCAGCTCACCCAGCTGCGCGGCGTCGTTCGCGTCGGCGGTCGCGCCCGGCCGCAGCCCGTCCCCGAGCGAGAAGCTGACGTCGTACGCCGCGAAGATCTCGCACAGTTCGTCGAAGTGGGTGTAGAGGAAGTTCTCCTCGTGGTGGGCCAGACACCAGCCGGCCATGATCGAGCCTCCGCGAGAGACGATCCCCGTGACGCGCTCGGCGGTGAGCGGGACATAGCGCAGGAGGACACCGGCGTGGATGGTCATGTAGTCGACGCCCTGCTCGGCCTGCTCGACGACGGTGTCGCGGAAGATCTCCCAGGTGAGCTTGTCGGCCTCCCCGTTGACCTTCTCGAGGGCCTGGTAGATCGGGACGGTGCCGATCGGGACCGGGCTGTTGCGGAGGATCCACTCCCGGGTGGTGTGGATGTCGTCGCCGGTGGAGAGGTCCATGACCGTGTCGGCACCCCAGGTGACGGCGTGGGTGAGCTTGTCGACCTCCTCGGCGATCGAGGAGGTGACGGCGCTGTTGCCGATGTTGGCGTTGACCTTCACGCAGAAGCGGCGGCCGATGATCATCGGCTCTGACTCGGGGTGGTTGACGTTGGCCGGGATGATCGCCCTCCCGGCCGCGACCTCGCTGCGCACGAGCTCGGGGTCGCAGCCCTCCCGTTGCGCGACGTAGGCCATCTCGGTCGTGACGATGCCCTGTCGGGCATAGTGCATCTGCGTGACGTTGCTCCCCTCGGCGGCACGGCGCGGCGGGCGACGCTCCCCCTGCCACTCGTCGCGGGCGCTTCCTCGGCGGATCGCGGCCTTGCCGTTGTCGACGAGCTGCGTCTCCCGACCCCGGTAGGTCTCGGTGTCGTCGCGCTGGTCGATCCAGGGCTGGCGCAGCGGTGGCAGGCCCTGCTCCGGGACGGAGCCGGGCCCTTCGGTCGTGTAGCGGTCGAACGTCTCGCCGTTGGTGAGCTCGACGCGGGTCACCGGGACCTTCAGGTCGCCGAGCTCGACACGGGTATGGGCGGGGTGGACGGTCATACGGTGCCTCCGGTGTGTGCGATGGGGCCGCGGCCGCGGCCGAGGGTCCAGGTCTGGCTGAGGGTGAGCTGGCGGGTGGTGTACGCCGCCGCGGCGCGTGCTGCGGCGGTCAGGTCGGCGCCGCGGGCGAGCTGTGCGGCCAGGGCGGCGCTGTAGGTGCAGCCGGTGCCGTGGTCGTTGCGGGTCACGACGGCCGGGTGCGTCAGCGGGACGGGGTCGCCCCCGGGGATGGCGAGCCAGTCGGTGCAGAGGCCGCTCGCCTCGGGGTCTCCGCCGGTGACGACGACCGCCGGGCCGAGCTCGGTGAGCAGGGCCGCGAGCTCCTCGGGCCGGCCGTCGTGGCCGGTGAGCGCCCGCGCCTCGTCGCGGTTGGGCGTGACGACGGTGGCGAGCGGGAGCAGGTGCTCGACATAGGCGCGCCGGACCTCCTCGCCGCCCAGCACCGCGCCCGACGTGGCGACGAGGACGGGGTCGACGACCAGCGGGGGTCGTGAGCGTGAGCGCGCGCCCCAGGCCTCGCTGAGGCTCACGACTGCCTGCGCGGTGCCGAGCATGCCGGTCTTCACCGCCGCGACCGTCAGGTCGTCGAGCACGGCGGCGAGCTGCGCCTCGACGTTGGCCGTCGGGACGGCATGGACGTCGCGCACCCCGGTCGTGTCCTGGGCGGTCACGGCCGTGACGACGCAGGCGCCGTGGACGCCGTGCGCGGCGAAGGTCGTCAGGTCGGCCGCGATCCCAGCGGCCCCGCCGGAGTCGCTGCCCGCGATCGTCAGCGCGACCGGTGGGCTCGCCGAGAGGGCACCCGTTCCCCGCGAGAGGCCACTCATACCGGCACCTCGGGTGCACCGGCCGCGAGCGCGGCCAGCAGCGCGGCGACGACCGCGGCCGGGTCTCCGGCACGCATGACCGCCCCCATGACCGCCACGCCGTGCGCGCCGGCCGCCACCGCCTCGGCGGCGTTGGCGGGCGTGATCCCGCCGAGCGCGTAGACCGGGATCGGGTGTCCGGCGAACTCACCCGCGGCGAGCGGTGGCCCGTAGCCCGGCTTGGAGTCGCTGGCGGCGTACGGGCTGAGCGTGGCGTAGTCGACGCGCTCGCGGGCGGCCCTCGCGACCTCGTCGCGGTGATGGCAGGAGCGCCCGAGGAGGACGGGCCGGGGACTGACTGACCGGTCAGTCAGCTCCGCGGAGGCCGGCAGGTGGACGCCGGCAGCACCGGGCAGCGGCGTGTGGGCGGCGATCACCGTGAGGCCGAGGTCGGTCAGCGCCGCCGCGAGGGCAGCGCGTGGTGCGGGCGGCTCGTCGAGCTCGCGAAGCACGACGTGCGTCAGCCCGGCCTCCCGACACTCCGCGAGCGTGGGCAGGAGCGCGCGGGAGAGGTGCAGCTGCGACCGGTCGGTGAGCAGAAGCAGGCGCGGAAGCGCCGAGGTCCTGCGGTCCGGCGTCCCCGCGGCACACGGAGCGAAGCCGGGGGCGTTCATGAGGCCACCACCCGTCCGGCCATCGGCGAGGAGGCTCGCGCGACCGCCCGGCGCGGGATCCGCCCGGCGCCGTACGCCGCCCGGCCCGCCTCGACCGCGAGCGCGAGCGCCCGCCCCATCGCGACCGGGTCGTCGGCGCGGGTGACCGCGGTGGCGGCGAGCACCGCCGCGCAGCCGAGCTCCATGGCCAGGGCCGCGTCGGAGGCGGTCCCCACCCCGGCGTCGAGCACGACCGGCACAGAGACGGCGGCGACGACGGACTCGATCGCATAAGGATCCAGCACCCCGAGCCCCGACCCGATCGGCGAACCGAGCGGCATGACGGCGGCACAGCCCACGTCCTCGAGGCGCCGAGCGAGCACGGGGTCCGCGGTCGCATACGGCAGCACGGTGAAGCCGGCGCGGACGAGCGTCTCCGCCGCGTCGACGAGCTCGACGGCGTCGGGGAGCAGCGAGGTCTCGTCGCCGATGACCTCGAGCTTGACCCAGTCCGTGCCGAGCGCCTCGCGGGCGAGCTCGGCGGTGAGGACCGCCTCGCGGGCCGAGAGGCAGCCGGCGGTGTTCGGCAGCACCGGCACGCCGACCGCCGTGATCGTGTCGAGCAGACCGCCCCGCGCCGCCGACGACGTACGCCGCATCGAGACCGTCACCAGCCCGGGCCGCGCCGCCGCCAGGACGTCGGGGAGCAGGGCGAGCGACGGCAGGCCGCCGGTGCCGAGGAAGAGCCGCGAGGAGAGCTCGCGACCGGCGATGGTGAGACTCATCCGCCTTGCACCGCCGTGACGATCTCGACGGCGTCGCCGTCATGCAGCGGGGTCGCGGCGTGCCGGTCCCGCGGCACGACGGCGCCGTTGACCGCGGCGGCGCTCCCCCGGCACTCCGGCACCAGGTCGGCCAGCCGCGCGGAGGCGGTGACCTCTCTCGGCTCGCCGTTGACGGTGATCCTCAGGACTCCCATGAGTTTCCTCCTGTGATGGTGAGACGGCGCGGGTCGAGCGCGGGCTCGACGAGCCCGGTCTCGAGGTGGTCGGCGACGAGGCGCGCGGTGAGCGGGGCGAGGAGCACGCCGTGGCGGAAGTGCCCCGCGGCGAGGACCACCCCCGGCTCCCCGGCCGGCCCGACGAGCGGCAGGTTGTCGGGCGTCCCGGGCCGGTCGCGGGCGGTGACGTCCCGCAGCTCGGCCCGGTCGAGCTCGGGCATGAGCCGCCGCGCGGCGTCGAGGAGGCGCCACACGCCCCCGACCGTCGCGATGGGAGGCTCGTCGTGCTCCTCCTGGGTGGCGCCGACGACGACCTCGCCGCTCGCCCGAGGGACGACGTACACCTGCTCGCCGTGCACCCAGGCACGCACGGTGCGCTCGGGAAGCCCGCCGGCCGTCACCTGCAGGCGCAGGATCTCGCCGCGGACCGGCCGGACGAGGCAGGCGTACGCCGCCGGAAGGGTCGTCCCCGTCGCGACGACGGTGACGCCCGCGACCGCCGGGGACGCCGTGGCGCGGACCAGCCCGCCCAGCCGGGACCGGAGCGCGGCGACGACGGCGCGGGGGTCGACGCTGTGGTCGTCGGGCAGCAGCGCACCGCCGACCACCCGCCCGAGCCGCGGCTCGTGGGCGAGCAGCTCGCGCCGGGTCAGCGGCCCGGCGTTCTCGCCGGGCCGCTCGAGCCGCGCGAGCGGCCGCGCGACCGGCTGCAGGTCGCCGGGGGCGGCGGCGGCGCGG